>JAKSSR010000070.1 GCA_024402995.1 Clostridia bacterium
CCTCCGCCGGGACCGCCGGCGCCGCCAAGCTTATCCAGCTTATCCATGAGATTGGCGCGGAACTGCTTTTCTTCCGTCTGCTCTTTCTGGTCGGCAGCAGCCTTGTCCTGAGCGTTACTGGTAAAGCCCTTCTTCCATGCGCCGACGATACCGCCCTTATCACGCATTGCCTGAGCCTTGTTGGAGCCCCAGTTGCTTATCTTTTTGCCTACTGTGGTGAGACCGGTAACATCCGCGGCTCCCTTGAGAATAGCTCCGTCAACGGTCTTGACTGCGCTGGCCGCAACACTGAGAGCCTTGGAGCCGAGAGCCATACCCTTGGAGAGGGTGCCGCTGCCGACGTCGCCGGCGATGATGGACTGATAGCCTGCGTTATCTGCCAGGATACCGCTGATCATGCCGCTGGCCTTCTGCGCGGTTTCGCAGATACCGACGATGAGAATGATCTTCGCAAGCATGTTCTTGACAGCACTGCTGAAAAGGACCAGTTCGGAATTGAGGACGATGGGTATGAAGACTACCATAAGTCTTACCGCAATGATCGTACCGAATATAGACAAACTCTGAATTACAAACGCCGTGGTCCACTGCTTCATCTTTCCGCCGTCATCAAGAGGCATGGCAGAAGCAAAGCCGGGAGCGGTAATGTACAAGAGAATGATATTGAAAATCCTTGCGGTACAGTTGATCAGGATCTTGAAAAATTCCATGATCAGGATGATGTTGACGAAAATCGCAACTAAGTGATTCCAGCTGCCAAAGCTGATGTCGAAGTCATCTGTGACCTGACCGTAGCTGTATATGTTCTTGGAGCCCGTATAATAAGCGCGTCTCAGACCGTCCGTGAGGCTGGGATTCTTATTGTAACGTGAGCTGTTCGCCGCCTCAAAGCTGGAGGCAAGAAGAATCGTTCTGCCGAGAACTGCGCCGTCGCTTGATTTGGTGGTGCCTCTGAAATAATAGGACAGGGGCTTGAAGCTTGCATCCTTCTGGATCTTTTCAACACAGGAACAAATAGCCGAATTGACACGGTCGTTATACTGGTCAACGGGAAGCTCGCTGTAAATATCAGCGGCATTATATATTTTCAGAAGTGCCGCCTGCCATGAATTCTCAGCCTCGGAGGTCAGATCATAGGTGAAGTTGAACATGCCGGTCTGCTCAAGGACCTGCATGTCCATTCTGATGGCGTTGAAGCAGGAATTGATATTGAAACGGCTGTTGAACGACGTATTGAGTGAATAATTGCCTATGGTATCGATAATGCGGAACATGGTGGCATAGTCATTGTCATCGAAAGATATCTCGCTGGGATCAGCGATCTCCTCCGCATTGTCAAAGAGGTAATCGATCTGCTGCATGAGAACGCCTGTCGCGGTAATAGTGGCGCTGACGATGGCAGTCATGAGGAGTATGAGAAGAATGGCCTTGAGGACGTTGCCTATGATCATGCCATAGGTAGCCTTGACCTTTTCTCCGCTGGAATCGAAGCCCTTCTTTATGACAGCGACCACGGCAAATCCGAAGGTCATTGCAATACCGATGAGGGCCATGCCCTTGTAAATGGCTGTGATTATGTTGTTTGAAAAGAAGGCATCGATAAGGTAGCTCTTCTCGCCGTAATACTTGATCGGTGTAATGCCTGCGAAAACCTCGAATATTTCATAGAGAAGATCAAGGATACGTCCGAGAGCCATTTCCGCGAGGAGGAAAAGTTTCTCTATGAGGCCCTGAAGTAATTTTATCAGTGCATATAAAATCATCTATTTCCCTCCTTTCTATCTGACGCGCATATGGGTCCTGGTGTAGATCATAAACGCGCCGACTCCGATGAGCAGAAGCGCAACGATAAACACAAATGTCCAGGCATTGGCATCCAGGTAAGGTCTTATGGTGAAATAATAAGTGCTGGTATTTCCGGCTTCATCAGAATAGCGGATCTCATATTCACCGGAAGCGGTAAGAGTCTGGGCAAGGGGGATCTCGTCTCCGTCCTTCAGTATCACCATAGCGGAGCCGCTCTCTCTGTCGCTGAGAACAACTGCGTTGTGAGCAATGTTATTCTGGTCAAGGCCGGTAATTTCAAGCTCGGGAGCAGTGTGATCTATAATGACGTCCAGAACGTAGTTGACCTCCGTATCATAGCAGTAATAGCTGATACGGTATTCACCGTCTTCGGTCATGTCTATTCTGTTGCCCGGAGCTTCAACAAGAACACCGTCGTGGTAGACGCTGTCTACGAAGAAAAACGGAGCAACGTCATAAGCACTTACGGCGTTGGTCGTATAATCGAGAATAGTAAAGCTGAGGACCAGAGAATTATCTCTGTCTCTGACGATATAGGTGCCGACTGCATCGAATTCGCCTTCGCCTTCGTACTCGAGCTGTTCGCCGTTGAGGAAGACCCTCAGCTGAGTAGTGGGATCTGACTGGAGGATGACTGCATCGGTGGTATACATTCCGTTGCAGACACTGCAGGAGAAGCTGACTCCGGCAGTTCCCAGACCTGTGAATTCGTACATTTCCTTTGTCTTGCTGTAGGCGCAGGAGGTCGTAAGTCTGACATAATCGACAGGTTCTTCGTCGCTGCCGTATTTTGCTCCTACGATCTGACCGCTCTGTGCATCGATCTCGTAAAGACCGTCGCCGAAGCACAGGACCGTTGATGCAAGCACCAGTATTAAGCTTAAGCAGATTGCTGTTAGTTTTTTCATTGCTATCCAAGTACGGCCTTGTTTCTTGCCGCTACGTCGTAGAAGACTTCTTCTGCGCGGAAAATGTGAGCACGGATGTCGGAGGTGTCCATTCTGCCGATCTGGTAGAAGGGGCACTGATAAGACGGGGTGAACTTTGTCTTGAGGGGGTGATTGCCGAAGGTTACGATAACGGCATTGCCTGTAGAGGTCTTGTTGTTGAGCTTCTGCAGCTCGGAGGGGTAAATAAGGGGTCTGCTCTGGACCTGAGAGGAAATGCTCATGTCGCCTTCCTTGGAGCCCAGGCTCGTTGAGGATGAAGTGGTTCTGACGGTCTTGTTTCCGCAGAGTTCTGAGAACTCCTTGCAGGTCCCGATATCGTTTGAACCGATGAACATCTTCATTGCGCAGTTGGATTTTACAATGTCTGCGCATGTTTCACCGTAAACGTTGTTCAGCTGGGAGTAGGACTGGATGACCATGTTGAACCAGATCTTTCTGGAACGGCCGACGGTGATCATCTTGTCGAACTTTTCGATCTTGGGGATGTTGCCGAACTCATCCAGAATGAAGTAGATATTTCTGGGAAGGCTCAGGTCTTCTCTTGCAGAAGCGACCTTGATGAGAGCCTTGTAAACACTGAGAATAAACAGAGCTGCCAGACCGTGGCGGGTATCCTTTTCATCAGGTATCTTGATGAAGAGAGCGGTCGGTCTTGAAGCGAACTGCTCTGCGTGGATGTCTGTTGCAGAGGTAAGGCCGCAGATACCCCGGTCATTAAAGATATTCAGCTTATCGAAGGTTATGGACATATAGGAGGACATGGTCTGATCTGCTGCGGCCAGGACCTGACGGGACAGGGTGTAGGCCTGAGACAGCTGGCTGCGTCCTTCAAAGTAATTCTTAAGCTCCTTGTACTCGTCCGCACTGTTGGTAAGGATCTTTGCAACGTTGAAGAAGTTGAACTTTTCCTTAGTCATACCGAGGTCGGGGTTTTCGGAGTCCTCCAGCATTGCCAGGCAGGTGGCCAGGATAATGGAACGGGCACCCTTCTCCCACAGAGGATCCTTTTCGTTGGTGATGGGGCAGATACCGGAAACCAGGTCGTTCAGATCTTCGTACATTTCGTCATAGATCTTCTGCTTGGCAACGGCTACATCATCGGAGCAGTGCTGAATGTCCGAATATGCTCTTCCGTTCCATGAGGCCCATACTTCGCCGGGAGCGGCGTTTTCGTCCATGACCTTAAGGTCGGAGTAGTCTGCCATGCTGTCCTTATGAAGTACGATGCCGGTGCCTGTTGCCAGATAATCCTGATAGGCATTCCAGATGGGCTCCAGAGGATTCCAGCGGGAGGATTCGTAGGTGTCACGGAGATTCAGGAGCAGTACATCATATCCGTTGTCCTTCAGAAGCTGGGAGTGAAGATCGAAAAGCTCGCCCTTGGGGTCGGAGATGATCATGGAAGAACCGCTGGGGTTTGCGCCAAGAAGCTGGATCATGGGGTTGATGAAGGTGGTGGTCTTACCGGAACCGGTAGCACCGATTACCAGAGAGTGGGCGCCCTTCATGTAATTGACCTCCAGCATACCTTTCTTGTTCATGAAGGCGCGGACGGGGACGCCGTCAGCTTTCTGTTCCTTGATCTTGTCGTAATCGAAGCCGGGAAAGATATCATTTCTTTCCTTGTCAGTCATGAAACGGCTGTTTTCCAGAACAGAATCTTCAACGTCGGAATTCTTGCCTTCGGAGAAGATACCCTTTCCGAAGTGGATGCCGTTGGAAGTAACAAGATACAAGCCGGCAATCACAGCCATTCCCGCCAGAACGGTATAGGGCTTGATGAGGAGATCAGGCATGAAGTCGATGGGACTCTTGTCGATCAGGTTGCCGAAATTGAAAATGATACCCAGGATGACATAGCCGGTGATCCAGCTGAGGAGCAGAAATATCACCACTTGTTTGATTATGTCTTCCGGGTTCAGGGATTTAAATTTTTCTTCAAGTTTTTTCAGCATCGTTTTTACCATTTACGCATCATAGACTGAAGTGAGGCGTGTACGTTTGATGATTTGTACACAGAAATGTAGGGCAATGTATTCCAGAACGAGTAGACAGAGCTCTCATCCTCCGAGGTGGTTATGCTCATCCATGGAGACATGTAGAATATACCGTTTGATACGACTGAACTGTTTCCCAGAACTCTTGAAACAGCAGACTTCGCCGGTTCTTCACACAGACTGTCGAGGCAGGAGCTTTGGTGTCCTGCGATCCACGCTTTATTGTAGGCTGACTGTGAAGTAGTTGTATACGGGGTAACACCCAGTAAAAATGCCGCTCCGAAGCCGACGCGGACGGCGCTGCTGGAGCATTTGAAGGGTGACGCAATAACTGCTATGCCCTCAACATCCACCAGGGAACCTTTTTCGAACTTTATAGCCGCATCAGTATTGCGCGTCAGCAGCGTGCCTGTATCCTCCACCAGCAGTACGCCTGCATTTACTGTTATGCTTCCGGAACTGCCCGTCACTCCGACGCTGCTGTCAAGCACGCTCCGTATGATCAGCTTACCTCCGGCAACATTGATGGTACCGTTGTTATAGCAGACACCGTCGATGACCAGAGTCGCACCGGATGGGACGTTGACCGTTACACCGGAGTCTACTGTGACAGAATTCCAGTTTACGGGAGCACCGGGATTTACGGTGTAGTCGTTGGTAAGAACGGCAATGTCACACTTGACACCCATGTAGACCTTGAAATAGGAATTGTCGTAAGCCTGAGTACATTCGATCTCGCCGCCGCCCTCGATCTCCCAGCCTCTGTCGGGAGAACCGGAAATGTTGTAGAAGACTCTTACTTTGTCGCCGCTCCACTGGAAGGTCTGGTAGGACCACCAGTTGGCGTCATCCTTCCAGTCCCAGACATCCCTGCCCGGCCGATTGAAATCGCACCTGGCGGCGGCATGATGGGCGATACCGTACCACTTGCAGTACATGGTCCAGTATTTTGAGCCCAGCTTGTCGTTGTCGGAAAAGCGTACATAATAACGGTTGCTGTTGTTATCGCCGTCGTGACCTTCGTACTTGATGTAGGGAGTATTAAGACCGGAGACTGTTTTGAACTCATTCTTTCCGGTGTCTATACCGTAGGTTGCCAGAACACGCTGCCCGCGGAAGGAAAGATTATCGTTGCAGCTGTTGTTTCCGGAGATGAAATAATTATCGCCGTCGTAGATCATCATGATGCGGAACCAGTCGCTGCTTGCGGGATGCCCGGTTTCATATTCGGAACCGCTGCTGATACTCCCGTCGCTTTTAGTCAGTGCGCCTTCGCAATAGGCGTCAAATTCTTCCTTGCTGTGTATCCGCACCCACTTGTATCCCTGATAGGAAGCGGCGGAAACGCCTATGGGCACGATCGACAGTACGACTGCAAGACACAGGACCAGGGTAACTGTCAGCCTTGCGGCGCTTTTTGCTTTTTTCAGTAAATTTTGTTTTTCCATTACATCTATTCCATTTTTACTACAATAAAATGAGCCATTTATCGACTTTCGCAAGCATTTTATCACGCACAGCGTTTCAGTAGTGTTACAGTAAGCCCGCAGAATTACGGAAAAATGAAGCTTAAGACATCTTTTTGAAGGCAATGCTGCAGACGGTCCCCTCTCCGGGACGGCTGGTTACTGTAAGCTCGGCATCACACATGGTCATCAGTCTGCTTCTGACGTTATAAAGTCCTACGTGAGTGCTCTTTTTGTCGTCCGAAAAACGGGTGGTATCAAACCCCACGCCATCGTCTTCCACGGAAAGGATGACTCCTTCTCTGGTGCTTCGAGTGGTGATCTTTACGGTTCCGCCCTCTTCCTTTACGCTGACTCCATGCTTAATGGCGTTTTCCACCAGCGGCTGTATGGTAAGAGGCGGTACAAAAAAATCTTCTGCCTCTATTTCATACACAACATTGAGCCTTTCGCCGAAGCGAAGCATTTCCAGACTTACGTATGCTCTGATATGTTCCAGTTCTTCCCTGAAGTGAACCGGCTTATCGTCCTTCAGGGCATTGATATTCTGACGCAGATAGTCGGAGAATGTACTGACGGCGTCCCTGGCCTGTTCCTGGTCCATATCTATCAGGTAGTAGATCGTATTCAGCGAGTTATATATGAAATGAGGCTGGATCTGGCTTACCATAAGCTGGGATTTGGATGCCACCAGTTCTTTTTCATTTATGAGCTGCTGCTTTACCGCATCGTTGTGAATGATTATGTAGAGAACGAAGCAGGACATCGAACCTATTGCGTAGGAGGGAAAATGAATTATGAAGATCCCCACGAAGACTGCGAAAATAGGCAGCGCGCAGACTACTATCCAGGCACGGAGAGATCTTGCCCTGACTTCACCACTGAAGCTTGCAGCAAGGCAAAGGTCGAAAAGAAGCATGAGAGCCGGAACGACCTGAATAGCCGTATTTCCCGCCTTGCTCACAGGCATATCCGCGTCAAGATCAAAGAACCAGTTCGGATCCTGCACTGCCCCTATGATCCAGACTATTACCGCCACGAGAAAGACAAAAATCAGAGCATAGTCCACGTCGCCGGAAATAAACGAGGATTTGCGAAGCTCATGAAGCATATAAAAGCTCAGAAAAATGGCGGAGGCCATCATGGAAACATAAAGAAGTCCCTCAGAGAACATATACCAGCTCATGGGAAGTTTGCCCTTAAGCACAAGACCCTGAGCGATGTCCGCTCCAAGCATGAAAAAGCAGCCGACAAGAAGGAGGAACATATAGTTCAGCTTTTCGCCCTTGACATTTTTCTCCCGGATGACAGAAGCGGCAATGCCCGTAATGACTATCATGCCCATTATGTCCATTCCGGTACATATGTCTATTGCGACGTATAAATCAAACATCAGTCTTTGTACCTCTGAATATCCAGTTCCGCATTGATCATCTCGGCAAAACTGTACTGGCTCATGAATTCGCCGGCATATTTGTTGATGGCATTTACGTCACCCTCGATAAAATCGTAATAATCACAGCTGACCCTGGTGACATCGATGCCCAGCTTGCCTCTCTGAGAGTTGATTATATCGTCCGCGCCAAGTTCTTTGAGCGTGTCGACAAGATCCTTGCGGATGCCGCGAAGATAGGAGTCATGATTAATATCGTCATCCCATACGTTGATTATGATCTCGCTGTTGGAGCACAGAGCGCCGCGGCGGCTGACCACGTAGGCAAGTACTTCCTTTGTCTTGTCGTATTTGAAATGAAGGGGCTTGCCGTCGGCGAAAATCTCAAAATTGCCGAAGCACTGTATGCGGACACGCTTTCCGGCGTCTGTTTCTGCCGCGGCATTTTCGGTGGCAAAGCCCTCGCGAAGCTCGTTGAGATTGTCCAGCTCGGCCTTGACCTTTGCTGCAGTCACAGGCTTAAGAATATAGCCGTTGGCATGGAGCTGAAAAGCGTCCTTCATAAAGCTGTCATAGCCTGTGGCAAAAATAATATGGACGCTGGGACGTATCATCTTGATCTGTTTTGCAAGCTTGATCCCGCTCATTCCCGCCATCTGAATATCAAGCAGAGCCGCGTAAACGTCATTCTCTTCAACAAATTCAAGAGCTTTGCGGGGAAACTGAAACGCGCAGATCTCCGCATCGGGCGCGGCCTTGGATATTGCCGATTTAAGTGCACCCAGACCGGGAAGCTCGTCATCTACTGCCAGTATTCTCATTGTTTACCTCCGAATTTGAAAAGTAAGTATAAAAGGGGTTGATGAATCATGAATATGGAAAGGGAATGCCTGCCGCAGAAAGCAAAGAGGCCGGGCTTAAGCGCAGGGAAAAGAGGCTGCCGGTCCTTGTAAACAAGACTTCCCAGACCGCTTCCCATGAGGAACCATCCTAAATGGGGAAGCAGGGGAAAATAATCCATGGTTTCGAAGTGCCAGGTGCGGAGCCCCAGGGGGAACAGCCAGGGGGAGCTTACATGTACCTGAAAACGCAGGTATAAGCCGATGGCGGCCAGCACGGCTCCGAGAGCCAGACGCACAGGGGCAGGCATCTTTCTGAAAAGAGGCCAGAGTATCATACAGGTCCCGATGCAGTGCAGAACGCCCCACTGTATCAGGACATTTTCACCTTCTCTGCCGCTGAGAAAAAGCCAGACGGTAAGGCCTGTCAATATCATGCCGCAGAAAAACACCGCGGCTCCCCTCTTGAAACTTTTGCTTCCCAAAGTGGCACAGACACCCGAAAGCAGGACAAAGAAAGCCCCGCCGTACTGCTTCACCATCCACAGGAAACTGTTCCACTGAAAATCCCAACCTCCGAAAAGCTTGCCGAAGGAAAAGACGTGAACTGCTATCACGCACAAAATGGCTATGCC
>JAKSSR010000071.1 GCA_024402995.1 Clostridia bacterium
GGCGTCTTATCGATTTTATTGAACACTAGGATCTGATCCTTGGCGTCAGCCTTAAGGTCCGTTAAAACCGATTTTGTGACCTCTATATGAAAATCCTTGTTGTCAAAGGAGGCGTCAGCCACGTGGAGAAGAAGGTCAGCGGAAATCGCCTCTTCCAGAGTTGCTTTAAAGGCATCTACCAGAGCATGGGGAAGCTTGCTGACAAAACCGACTGTGTCTACCAGAATGAAACTGTGCTTGCTGTCCAGAGTGACCAGACGCTGCGAGGTGTCCAGAGTAGCGAAAAGCATATCCTTCTCAAAGACCTGCTTTTCCTCCCTTTCTTCCATAGCCAGGAAACGGTTCATTATAGAAGACTTGCCGGAGTTGGTATAACCGACGAGGGCCACTACGGGAATTCCGGACTTTTCGCGCTTTGAACGCTGAACTCCGCGGTTGGCCTTGACCTCGGCAATTTCCTTCTTGATCTCGTCCATGCGGTGCTCAATGTGACGGCGGTCGGTCTCCAGCTTCTTTTCACCGGGTCCTCTGGTGCCTATGCCGCCGCCAAGTCTGGACAGAGACTTACCGAAGCCGAGAAGTCTTGGCATTCTGTATTTGAGCTGAGCCATTTCTACCTGAAGCTTACCTTCACGAGATGTGGCACGGTCTGCGAAAATATCGAGAATAAGTATGGTACGGTCAATAACTCTGACCTTGACCGCGTCTTCGATGTTTCTCAGCTGCATGCCTGTAAGTTCATCGTTAAACACGACCAGATCGGCTTCCATGTTTTCGACCAGTTCGGCCAGTTCCTGCAGTTTTCCGCTTCCGATAAAGGTGGCCGCGTTGATCTTATCAACGTTCTGGACCATTTCGCCCAGAACCTCGATCCCGGCTGCAGCGCAAAGCCCCGAGAGCTCTTCCATGGAATAGTAAATGTCCTCTCCCAGGGAAGCGCCCACGGTTATGGCCTTATATTCTTCTCTTTCGACAACAGTGCCGTCGTCTTTGATTCTTATCATAAAATGTACTTGTCTATGTCTTCTTCTGCGATAGTGTCTTCAAACTTTCCGCGGACGTACTCTGCGTCAATTACAAATTCGGTCTTTTCGGGATCGGGAAGATTGAAGGAAATGTCTTCAAGGAGTTTTTCCATAATGGTATGGAGCCTTCTTGCACCGATGTTCTCAGTCTGATCATTCATGAGAGATGCCATGGTGGCGATCTCTTCAACGGCGTCATCGGTAAACCGGATCTTTACGCCTTCAGTTTCAAGAAGAGCCTTGTGCTGCTTAGTAAGAGCGTTATGAGGCTCAGTGAGAATGCGCACAAAGTCTTCCTTGGTCAGGCTGTCCAGCTCCACGCGAATGGGGAAACGTCCCTGAAGTTCGGGAATAAGATCTGAGGGTGAAGCAATGCTGAAAGCGCCTGCGCCGATGAAAAGGACGTGATCGGTCTTGACCGGGCCGTACTTGGTATTGACAACGCTGCCTTCGACAATGGGAAGAATGTCGCGCTGGACCCCTTCTCTTGAAACGTCTGCGCCGCTGCGGCCGTAGCTGCCGGAAGCGATCTTGTCGATCTCGTCAATGAAAATAATGCCGTTCTGCTCGCAGTTTTCCAGAGCTTCCATGGTCACCTGATCCATGTCGATCATGTTCTGGGCTTCCTGCTCGGTAAGGATCTTACGGGCATCCCTGACTTTTACGTTTTTCTTCTTCATTTTGGGAGGCATCATGTCTCCGAAAATGCTTCCCAGAGAAATGGAACCGCCCTGGGAAACGTCCAGAGTATTGTCAGCCTTGGGAACTTCGGCGACCTCGATCTCAATAAACTGTTCTTCCAGCAGACCCTTTCTCAGCTGCTGACGGACCTGCTCGCGGGCAAGCTCAACGTCGCCGGTCTGAGCCTGATCCTGAGTTATGACCTCAGTGCTCTGATTGTAAGTAGCGGTACGGTTGCCCATGATGAAATCAAAGGGTCCGCGGACACCCTGAGCGGGCTGGGATTTTTTCTTTCCGGGAATGATGGCTTCAATGATCTTTTCCTCGGCAAGGGCCTGGGCAGCAGCGTATTTTTCTTCCATATGCTTCTGCTTGGTAATGCGGATGGAAGCCTCCATAAGGTCGCGAACCATGGAGTCGACGTCACGTCCGACATAGCCGACTTCGGTAAATTTCGTCGCCTCGACCTTAACGAAGGGAGCGTCCATAAGCTTGGCAAGACGTCTTGCGATCTCAGTCTTACCGACGCCTGTAGGTCCCATCATAAGAATATTCTTGGGAGTGATCTCTTCGCGAAGTTCATCGGGAAGAAGGTTTCTTCTGTAACGGTTTCTGAGAGCGACCGCGACCGATTTCTTGGCGTTCTCCTGACCGATAATATATTTGTCAAGCTCCTCGACGATTTGTCTGGGAGTCATGTCCTGTAAATGAATCATATTCGGCCTCCCTTAAAGCTTTTCAACAGTAATGTGGTTGTTGGTATAAACGCAGATATCAGACGCAATGAGAAGCGCTTCTCTTACGATTTCCTCTGCGGTCATGTCGGTGTGGTCATAAAGGGCGTGAGCAGCCGCGTAGGCAAAGTTTCCCCCGGAGCCAATGGCTACGTAATTTTCGTCAGGCTCGATGACCTCGCCGTTGCCGGAGATGACAAGCATGCTTTCTTTATCGGCGACCACCATGAGAGCTTCAAGATTTCTCGCTCCCTGATCGCTTCTCCACATCTGAGCCAGGGCTACGGCGGCGCGCTTAAGATTGCCGGCATGCTCGTCTAACTTTTTCTCAAACTTTTCAGTCAGGGAAAAGGCGTCGGATACAGAGCCTGCGAAGCCTGAAATTACTGTGCCGTGGTAGATTTTGCGGACCTTCTTTGCGTTGTTTTTCATGATCGAGGTCTCGCCCATGGTGACCTGACCGTCACCGGCGATGGCTATATCATCTGCGCTGCGTCTGCAGAGGCAGATAGTAGTTGCGTGGAACTGTCCCATTATTCGTTATCCTCCTGAGCTGTAGACTCTCTGTTTTCTTTGTAATCGCAGTTTTCGGAAGAGCAGACGTACTTCTTGCCCCTCTCGACCAGCAAGCTTCCGCACTTGGGGCAAGCCTTGCTGATGGGTTTATACCAGAAAACCTGGTCGCATTCGGGATAACCGGAGCAGCCGAAGAAGATCTTTCCCTTGCGGCTTCTCTTGCGGATAATGTCCTTACCGCACTTGGGGCAGGCTACGCCTACAGTGGTGATCTCAGTCTTGATATAGTGGCATTCGGGATAACCGGTGCAGCCTACGAAATTGCCGAAACGGCTCTGGCGCTTGGCAAGAGGTTTGCCGCATTCAGGGCAGATCTCTCCTGTAAGTTCAGGTTCAACGCGAGTCCTGGTAAGCTGTTCGCCTGCGTTTTTAAGCTGATCCTTGACGTAATTATCGTAGTAACGTCCGACGACGCTCTGCCATTCCACGCTGCCCTCTTCAACCTTATCAAGATCTCCTTCCATACCTGCGGTAAAGCCGGAATCCACGATTTCCTTGAAGTATTCTTCCATAATGTCCTCGGTGATCCTGAAGCCAAGGCTGGTCGGAACGAGAGCCTTGCGCTCCTTCTTTACGTAGCGGCGCTTGTCAAGGGTCGTAACGATGGAAGCGTAGGTACTCGGACGGCCGATGCCCAGATCTTCCAGTTCTTTGATAAGACTTGCTTCAGTATATCTTGAAGGGGGTTCGGTAAATTTCTGTTCGCCAGTAACGTCCTTGCAATTCAGGGCTTCTCCCTCTTCCAAAGCGGGCAGAAGCTGGTCCTTTTCGGAGGACGCGGGGCCGTAGACCTTCTGATAACCGTCAAAGAGCATGACGCGTCCGTTGGCCTTGAGACCGTAGTCGCCGCACTCCACGTCGACGGTGGTAGTAGCGAAAACGGCAGGCTTCATGCGACTCGCGACAAAACGGCTCCAGATGAGCTTGTAAAGGCGGAACTGATCGTTATTGAGAGAGTCGGCAACTTCATCGGGGGTCAGTTCGACGTAGCTGGGACGAATGGCTTCGTGAGCGTCCTGAACGGCGTCCTTCTTGTTGCTGAAGCGGTTGTTTCCGACGTAATCCTGACCGTACGCCCCCTGAACGAATTCCTTGCAGGCAGCATCTGCCTCGTCGGAGATCCTGACGGAGTCTGTTCTGATGTAGGTTACAAGACCGACGGTGCCGTGACCCTTGACGGAGCAGCCTTCATAGAGCTGCTGAGCCAGCATTCTGGTCTTTTCCGGGGAGAAGCCCAGGCGGGAGCTGGCGTCCTGCATAAGGGTACTGGTAATGAAAGGCGGAAGAGGCTTCTTTTCCTCTTTCTTTTCCTTGACTCCGGCAACCTTAAAGCTTCCGGACTTAAGGTCGGAAATGATTTTTGCGCTGTCTTCGCCATTATCTACAGAAAGCTTCTTTCCCTTGAAACTTTCCAGCTTTGCGGGGAAAGCCTTAGCCTTGCCTTCTTTGGTGAGAGAAGCGATGATGTTCCAGTATTCCTTGGGAACAAAGGCCTTGATCTCTCTTTCCCTGTCGACGACTATTTTAAGAGCAGCAGACTGAACGCGGCCTGCGGAAAGGCCCTTTCCTACTTTCTGCCAGAGGAGGGGGCTGATCTGGAAGCCTACAAGTCTGTCGATGACGCGTCTGCCCTGCTGAGCGTCTACCAGTTCCATATTGATGGGGCGGGGATTCTTTATAGCTGAAGTAACCGCAGGTTTGGTTATTTCCTGGAAAGTAACTCTGTTTGCCTTTTCCGGGTCGATCCCCAGAATGGTGCACAGATGCCAGGAGATAGCTTCACCTTCGCGGTCAGGGTCTGTTGCGAGATAAATTTTAGCGGCATTCTTTGCTGCCTTTTTGATTTCCTTAATGGTTTCTGATTTGCCGCGGACGCTGATATAGTCCGGAGCGTAATTGTCCTCGATGTTTACTCCCAGGCGGCTCTTTGGAAGGTCACGGAGATGACCCACCGAAGCGATTACCTCATATTTGCTGCCGAGGAACTTGCGGATGGTGTTGGCCTTGGACGGAGACTCAACTATAACAAGATCTTTTTTCTTTGCTGCTGCCATTGCAGATCTTCCTTTCCTGAAAATTGTCTACAATTATAGATATAATGTAGACAATGTCAAGTGACATTATTGTGATTCACAAAGTAAAAAGTCTGTTGCCTTCACTTTTTACAAGGCCTTTGAGCTCTAAAGAAGAAATTAACGCGAGGCAGTCCCGGGAAGGAAGAACGCTTTTGAAAGCGATAAGCTCCGCCGGCTGACCGTTGTTTTCGCGTATGGTTTTTAAAAGGGCGTCCTCCTGAGGAGTAAGCTCAGGACGACGGCCCGCTGCCCCCGGACGTTCAAGGCCCAGAAGCTCCGGCACGGAATCCAGATCCGTTATGGGCGTGGCTCCGTCCATTATGAGCTTATTCGTCCCCAGACTTCCCGGCTGGTTTATGTTTCCGGGCACGGCAAATACCTCCCGGCCATGCTCTCCCGCATAACCGGCAGTTATCATTGACCCGCTTTTCAAAGCTCCTTCAACCACTATGATAGCCCGGGAAAGGCCGCTGATTATGCGGTTGCGCTTGGGAAAGTTCCATGGCTGCCCCGCATATCCGGGATCTATTTCGGATAAGGTCAGATGATTTTTCTGAAGATCATCATATAACTTCTGATTTGAACGGGGAAAGCATATATCAATGCCGGTACCGAACACAGCCGCGGTTTTCCCGCCGGCCGCAATGCAGCCTTTGTGTCCGGCGGAATCAACGCCCTCGGCCATGCCGCTTATAACGTTCCCGCCGCATCGGGCAATGCGCTTTCCAAGTTCCTCGGCCACCCATCTTCCGTAGGGAGAGCATCTTCTTGTTCCCACAATGGCAATTCCCGGCTTCTCTATTATTGAAAGATCCCCTTTATACCACAGGATAGGCGGAGGATCGGGAATATTGGCAAGATGCTCAGGATAGCCGTTGTCAGTAATATGCAAGACTTTCGCAGAGCATTTTTCAGCCTTGTCTAAAAGTTTTTCCGCCCCGCTCAGGTCCCGCGAGAACAAGCCGCTGATCTTTCCCGCTTCCGGCAAGTAGGAGCAGCCCTCCATTACGCTTCTGATATCTCTGTCAGAGGCTCTGTATACTCCTTCAGGCCCTCCGAACAGCTCTGATAATACCAGTTGTCCTTTAACGCTGAGACCGGCATAATTGGCCAGCCAGACCTTATAGACTCTGTCATCCATTTTTTACCCCTTTTCAAACTACCCCTTGAAGTAAGCGTCCGGCTGCCTGTAGCTCAGAGCCTCAAGCAGATGAACGCGCTGAATATTACTGCTTCCGTCTAAATCGGCAATAGTCCGGGCCACCTTAAGTATTCTGTGGTAAGAACGGGCAGAAAGCTTCCATTTGATAAAGGCGTCCTTAAGCAGCTGCTGCCCTTCGTCGTCCAAAGAGCAGAATTCTTTCATCAGATCAGGCGTCAGCTGGGAATTACTGCTTATGCCCCGTCCTTCATACCGCAGCCTCTGTACCTCTGCAGCCCTTATGACCTCCTGACGTATATCGGCGCTTTTGCGTCCTCCGGCTTCTCCCGACGAAATGTCTTCAAATTCAATGCGTTCCATGGAAACGTGAATATCAAAGCGGTCAAGGAGAGGCCCCGATACCTTGCCCACGTAGCGCTTTCGGTCGCTTTCACTGCAGGTGCACCGACGTTTTGAGTCACCGAAATAACCGCAGCGACAGGGATTCATGGCTGCAACCAGCATAAATCGGGCCGGGTAAACGCACTTTCCGTTGACTCTTACGATTGAGACCTGGCCGTCCTCCATAGGCTGGCGAAGCATATCCAGAGTGTGAGAATCAAATTCGGGAAGCTCGTCCAGAAACAACACGCCGCAATGCGCTAAAGAAATTTCACCGGGCATGGGCCTGGAGCCTCCGCCTATTAGAGACGCCGCAGACATGCTGTGATGAGGCGACCTGAAGGGTCTTTCGCATATCATTGGCTTGTCTTCCGCCAGGGCTCCCGCAGCGCTGTAGATCTGGGTCACGTCCAGCTGTTCTTCGTAGCTCAGAGGAGTCATTATCCCCGGAATGCGTTTGCCTATCATGGACTTTCCCACACCGGGCGGGCCTATCATCAGCAAGCCATGCATTCCCGCGGCAGCCACCTGAGCCGCCCTTTTCACCAGCTCCTGACCGCGAATGTCCGAAAAATCTGCGGCGGTGCTTTCGGCAGAAGAGGTCTTCCCGTCAGCGATTAAGGGATCTATTATGTCCATTCCGGAAATATGCTCCGTCACCTGAGTAAGAGTGGATGCGGCAATGATCTCCATGCCCTTTACCAGCTGAGCCTCCGGCAGATTCCCCGCAGGGATCACTACTCGATTCACTCCTCTTTTCTGCATTCCTATGATCATGGGCAGGGCGCCTTCAATAGAAGAAAGCCTGCCGTCAAGGGTCAATTCGCCTAAATACGCCGTAACAGGCCCCTTCTTTTCACCTTTATGAGGCTCCAGCTGCCCGGTACTCATAAGCAGTGCAATGGCAATGGGAAGATCAAAATGGCTGCCGTCTTTCTTTTTGTTTGCAGGCGTCAGATTGACAGTGATCCTGTGGGACTCAAAATCAAAACCGCAGTTCATGACCGCAGCGTGTATACGTTCCTTTGCCTCTTTAATGGACTGATTGGCCAGTCCAACTATGTTGAACACGGGCAGGCCGCTTTCAACGTCAACCTCCACCCAGGTCTCCTCGCCGGACAAACCGTAAAGGCTTGCCGAAAGCACTCTTGAATACATAAATACCCCTTCCTTTTTAAAATGCGTTCTCCAGATGCCTGATGTAATTTCCCTGATCAAGGCACAGGATCTCTATAATGTCCATGCGGGGCTGCATTCCCCTGGTCCACGGATTCACAAGCATGAAATACTCGGCAGTCTTCCGCAGCCTGTACTGTTTTCTGCCGTCGACGGCTTCGCAGGGGAGCCCGAAGTCCACGCGCTTACGGGTCTTCACCTCCACAAAGGCCAAAAACCTCCCCTTGCGGGCGACTATGTCCACCTCGCCCAGCTTGCTTCTGAACTTACGGCAGACCAGGGCGTAGCCCTTGCTTTCAAGAAGCTCCGCCGCCTTATCTTCTCCCCAGTCGCCCTTTCTCTGTTTGACTGTCCTTTTGTCTTCTTCGCCTTTTATAACACCCATAATTCCTCCCCTGAGACAAGGCTCTGCATATAAGACGACACAGGTCCGAAAAAATCTCTTGAAAAAAAACAAAAATAAGACTTGCATTTTAAAGGGGACCCTGCTATACTAAGCGAGTGCCGATGAGAGGCACACAAAATATGCGGAAGTGGCTCAGGGGTAGAGCATCGCCTTGCCAAGGCGAGGGTCGCGAGTTCGAATCTCGTCTTCCGCTCCAATATCCGGGTGTAGCGCAGTTTGGTAGCGTGCTTGACTGGGGGTCAAGAGGCCGTGGGTTCAAGTCCCGCCACTCGGACCAAACGAACAAAGACGGTTGAAATTTCAAGGTTTCAGCCGTTTTTCTTTTGTCTATTTGACTAGATTTTTTTGAGAGGGGAGTCAGATGGACAATTATACTGAAGATTTTATGCTCTACAAGCGTATTCAAGGCGTGTCAGATAAAACATTAAAGGACTACGAGTATGCTCTGAACAAGTTCTATGCAGAGGGGGGCGATTTAACAAAGGGGGCTGTAAATGGGTGGATTAAAAAGCAGTTAGATAACAATGTTAAAACTGTGACCATAAACCACTACATAAAGCCCGCATGGAAATGAAAGTGGGGCTTACTTTTGCGTATATGAATTTAAAAAAGTTAGCAAACATGTTAGCCAAAAGAGATGGAAATCGAGGCCCAATAATGACCTAATTCCAGCTAAAAACTATACAAACACTGATATAAAAAAAAAAACAGGACTTTGGAAGCGGATTCCAAAGTCCTGTTTGTCTTCACTCTGAGGGGACTGTAAAGTCCCCTTTAATTATTGTATTAAGCCTTCTTGAAGATTGTGTTACCTTCTTTGATTGTCTCAAGAACAGCAATATCTT
>JAKSSR010000072.1 GCA_024402995.1 Clostridia bacterium
ATTTAATGTATACTATTTTTATCCGAATGTTCTAGGAGGTTTACAAAAGTGAAATATTCAGAAATCGAAAAATTATATGCCCAAGCAGTATCAACAGAAGAAATGATCATGTTCAGAAATGATCTTCATATGCATCCCGAAATCGGCGGTGAAGAACACAGAACAGTTGAAAAGATATGTCAGGAAATGGACAAGCTCGGTCTGGAATACGAACACGTAGCGGATACAGGAGTTGTTGTAAGAATCAAGGGAAACCGTCCAGGTAAGACCATCGGTATTCGTGCCGATATTGACGCTCTGCCCATTGACGATGAAAGTTCCAATCCCTTTAAATCAGTTTTTCCCGGACGCAACCACGCCTGCGGACACGACATTCACTGCACATGTCTTGTTGGAACAGCAAAGATGCTGGCCGCCCTTAAGGGAGATTTTGCAGGCAATATTACTTTGCTTTTCCAACCTGCTGAGGAATCTTTCGGCGGCGCAGACAGGATGATAAAAGACGGAGCACTTGAAAATCCTCATGTAGACCACGTAATCGGTTTTCATAACAGCCAGGGATATCCCGCAGGTCATGCGGAATACCGTTACGGCGGCATGTATGCAGGCTCTGACGGCTTCAAGATCATTGTTCACGGAAAATCCGCACATGCCGCATTCCCCGAAGGAAGCATAGATCCCATTGTCACTGCATCCCAGATCGTACTGGCATGCCAGACAATTGTATCAAGAAACGTTTCCCCCAACGACTCTGCTGTTGTGACCTTCGGCGTTATCCAGGGAGGAACTGTTCAGAATCAGATCCCAGACAGCGTTATTCTCAGAGGTACGTGCAGAACACTTAACCCCAATACAAGAGAACTGGCTATTAAACGTGTGAGAGAGATCGCTCAGGGTGTATGCGACAGTTATGGAGCTACTCTTGAATTCGAACGTATCCCCAGTTATCCGCCTCTTATAAACAGTGATGAAGTTGTGGATGTAGTCAAGCAGGTCCTGGTCGAAGCACTTGGTGAAGAGAATGTTCACAATTGTCCCACACCTGAAATGGGCTGCGAAGACTTTGCGTATTTCGCTGCAGAACGTCCTTCGTGCTACTATCACCTGGGCGACAGACCCACAGACCGTGAAGTTTTCGGTGCTCACAATACCAAGTACAACCCTGATGCCGATCATGCCATTCCTTATGGAATCAAATTACACACAACAATAGCGCTGACCCTTGCTGGAAACTAAAATTATGAGAGACATCAATAAGATTTACAATAATGTTTTTACGGAAACAGAGTTAATAGATATAAGAAGAGACTTTCACAGGCATCCGGAGTACGATCTTGAACTGGATAGAACCCAGGGGAAAATATGCGAATATCTGGATGATTGGGGCGTAAAGTACAGAAAAACCGAGGGTTGCGGCATAATTGCAGACTTTAAGGGAAACCGTCCCGGTAAAAACATTGGCCTCAGGGCTGATATGGATGCTTTGCCTGTAGTTGAGCAGAATGACTTTGATTATGTCTCAGTAGTTCCCGGACTTATGCACGCCTGCGGACACGATATCCACATGACTGTACTTCTTGGTGCTGCAAAGGCTCTGGCATCCCTTAAAGGCGACTTTCCCGGCTTTATAAGGCTTATATTCCAACCTGCGGAGGAAGTATCCGGAGGTGCTGAACTTATGATCAAAGAAGGATGCATGGTCAATCCTAAATTAGATCACGTTTTCGGTCTCCACGTCCATCCGGATTATCCCGTTGGTGTTATAGGCATTAAAAATGATACAGCCTGCGCATCTATAAATACCATGAGCATTACTGTCCACGGCAGTTCTGCTCACGCGGCAATGCCCGAAAAAGGCATAGACCCTATTATGATCACGTCACACATGATAGTCGCGGCACAAAGTGTTATATCAAGAAACATTTGTCCTCATGACTCATCTCTTGTGACCTTCGGAAAAATCACCGGAGGGCTTACAGCTAATCAGATCCCTGACAGCGTAACTGTAGAAGGCACCGTAAGGACTCTTACCCCTGAAATCAGACAGAAAACTATGGAATCTTTGGAACGTGTATGCGGTGGTGTTGTCAAAGGCCTGGGAGGCACCATGGACTTTGTTGATTACGGCGGATATGCTCCCCTCATAAACGATAATCCTACTGCTGAAAAGGTCAGAAAAATTGCTGCAGAGCTTATAGGAAAAGAAAATGTGATCTTCAAAAAAGAGCCTCAGATGTATGGCGAAGATTTCGCATATTACGCTCAGGAAGTTCCTTCCGTGTTTTACCATCTGGGCTGCAAGCCGGCAGAAGGGGAGTGCGGGGCACTTCACAACTCAAGGTTCAATCCAAGTGAAGATTGCATAGCCGTCGGCGTTAAGCTTCAGCTCGCCATTGCCCTAGAAATGGCTGAATCATAAGCATTACATACAAATGCGATATATTAGAGAACTGCTTTTGGCGGTTCTCTTTTTTTAGAATAAAAAAGAACAAAAGTTTCATAACAGTGTTGACAAAGAACACTTGTTCTGCTATTATAAACACACGAACAAACGTTTACACAAACTAGAAAGAGGGTATTTACATATGAGTAAGAAGTACAGAATCAAGGCACCGGTAAGATTTACTGCAATAGTGACCACACTTGTACTGATCTGCGTATTTGCAGTCAGCGCACTTACAGGATACAGCGACGTATCTGCCGCACAGGAACCCGAATACATTAACGTCAGAGTTCAGGCCGGTGACACACTGTGGAACCTTGCAAAGACATATGGTCCTGATGATCAGGACGTAAGACAGACTGTACGTGATATATGCAGCCTTAACAATATATCTGCGGCAGACTTACAGGCCGGACAGTATATAACAATACAGACAAGTTTATAAAAAGCCTGCAATTGTAAGATACCGGATATATTTGACCAAAACTCGTATTGCCATAAACATTAAGAGCAATATATCAGGTATAAGATATTAACTTATAGGAAGAAACAAGCCCCGAGGTAAAAGCGCCCCAGGGCTGTTTCTATATTTCCCAGCGCTTACTATTCCCAAAATTGATATTTTAGGAATAGTTATATATCTTTCTATATACGCCCCTGCTTAAAGCAATTAAAAGTAAATAGAGACATTCAACACATATATAAGTCTAATTTTTAAATAAGAAAGTACCAATTTATTCGATCATGACATATACTATTAATAAAGAAATTCACTATCGCAGAACCGGAGGTACAACAATTGGACTATAAGAAAATTGAATGTATTTTTGATGAATGCTTTTCAGCCAACGAACTGATCAATATTCGCAGAGAGATACACATGCATCCTGAACTTGGCTGTCAGGAATTTAACACCGGTGATATTATATGCAGATGTCTGGATCAATGGAATATTCCCTATACAAGAGGCGTTGCAGATACAGGTATAGTTGCAAAGATGCACGGCACACGCCCTGGTAAAACAATCGCAATCAGAGCAGATATAGATGCCCTGCCTATTCAGGAAGAAAACGATATTCCTTTCAAATCACTCATACCGGGCAAGATGCATGCCTGCGGGCATGACATTCACACAACCGTTCTTCTTGGACTGGCAAGACTGCTTAAACAGCTGAATGGTGACTATGCAGGAAGTTTTACCCTTATTTTTCAGCCTGCAGAAGAAAGCATAGGCGGTGCAGAAAGAATGATCGAGGCCGGCGTTTTGGAAGAACCATATGCAGATCATGTCATTGCTCTTCATTGCGGTGCAGACATCGAAGCAGGCAAGGTTGGACTTAAATACGGCAGCATGTTTGCCGGATCCGATGCTTTTAACGTAGTGGTCAAAGGTAAATCATCGCATGCAGCCTACCCTTCTCTCGGTCTTGACCCGATAGTAATGACAGCACAGGCAATAAGTGCCGTACAAAGTATAGTCTCCCGAAGCACTGCACCACAGAACAGCGCAGTCGTGACCATAGGCAAAATTAACGGAGGTACTGTCCGCAACCAGATACCGGACTGTGTAGAGCTCCAGGGAACAATACGCACGCTCGACCCGGAAACAAGGGAATATACAGTAAAAAAAGCAGAGAGTATATTCAGAGGTGTTGTTGAAGGGATGGGCGGGACACTTGAGTTTACAAGAATACCAAGCTATCCCCCGCTTATAAATGACGATTCAGTGGTAGAAAAGGTAAAGCAGGTATTCTGCAGTGCTATCGGACCGGATTCCGTATTACTTTTAAAAGATCCGGTAATGGGTTGCGAAGATTTTGCATATTTTACAGCTGAAAGACCATCAATGATATGGAGACTCGGATGCAAAACTCCGGATACAGAAATTGTTCCTCTGCACAACAGTAAATTCAATCCCGATGAAAGATGCATTTCTCTCGGTGTTAAGCTTCAGACCCTTGCTGCGCTGACTTTAGCAGGAAACTAATAAATGATAAAAGACAGTCCGAATAAGGACTGCCTTTATTGTTCTTAATGCCAAGACAAGATTATATTATTCTATTCTCTTGAATTTTGAACTATATCTGTTGCTATCTGATAAATCGATTCAATAAGTTTACATGAATTATAATACGGTTAACCAAACATCCATTCAAGAACATACTGGATATATTCATCCCAGAAATTCCAGCTGTGTTCACCGGAGGATTCTCTGTAGGTAACGTCATATCCCAGATCCTCAAGCATTTTTCTGAATTGAAGGTTTTCTTTATAAAGACTGTCTTCAGTACCGCAGCCGATGAATACCTTGGGACGGTTTGGATTTTCAGCCTGCTTAAGAGCTAGTTTATCAAGACGGTCATCATCGGGGATCTCAACAGGATCTCCAAAAACGTTCTTGAGAATACGCCAGTCATATCTGCCTTCAAAAGTTGTAACGGCAGAAAGACCAGCTGCTGCGCAGAAGTTGTCACATTCTCTGAGACCGACCTTAAGCGCTCCGTATCCGCCCATGGAAAGACCGCAGACATAATTATCTTCGCGTTTATCGGAGATATTAAAGAATTCCTGAATAGTCCTTGGAAGTTCCTTTGCTATGAACTGATAATACTTTTCGCCGTACTTCATGTCTGAATAATAGCTTCTTGCGGCAAAAGGCATGACAACAGCAACGCCGTACTTAGATGCATAACGTTCTACTGAAGTCCTGCGCATCCATATGGTCTGGTCATCACTGCAGCCGTGAAGAAGATAAAGACACTTGTACTTCTGACCGTCAGCCTTGCTTTCAATACCTATCTCCCCTTCTGTTTCTCTCTGGGGAATGAGAACGTCTACCTGAGTCTGCATGCCCAGGGCTTCGCTATAATAATTCAAAGTGATGAATGCCATGATATATCTCCTGTCTAAATTATTAAAAATAATATCATGTACATTATAACACAAAAAAAATCATAAAAGCAGACACTTGATCTTAACGTCCGACTTCCAGCCAAACGAGTACTGTATATTCTCCGGGCGACACCATTGGTGCTTCTCCACGTATCGCGTCAGCAACGAATTCTTCAATTGCCTCTGCTTCTGCAGGAGTATAACTG
Source organism: Clostridia bacterium (assembly GCA_024402995.1). Taxonomy (GTDB): domain Bacteria; phylum Bacillota; class Clostridia; order Peptostreptococcales; family Anaerovoracaceae; genus JAKSSR01. Next base: position 5,542 of record JAKSSR010000072.1, read on the forward strand.
TCTTTGCCTGTAAATTCTGCCATATACAATAAAATGGAATCCTTTTCGATTCTGCGTTGGTTTGGATAGGATGCCGTAAACACCATCCCAAACGCATCATGAGGCAGCGGAACTTCTTGTCCTACGATAACACTTGAAGGCAATGACCAACTCAAATGAATTGCCGGACTGTTATTATTCATTCCGTCATAAGCAAATGCCTGCCCAAGATTAACACTATAAATAAACGATCCCCGATAATTCAAAGGAAACTCAGATGCATTTCTTCGCCAAAGTACACGTTCATCAATCAAACCTTCTTCTGTCCAGACTTCGTATACAGCCCGTACAGTCTGAATATCATCAGTCAACGTATAACGATATCTGCCTACCTGAGCATTTGAGATCTGCATAAGTGAAAGTTCCTTCTGAGAAAGCGGAATGCTTTTTAAACTAATGATATGCGCACTATGATCAGGATCATTCCATAGACGAGCAAAACCAATACATGGAGACGGAGCTTAACAGTCCGGTCCCGAAGCGCAGCTTTTGACAGCGCAAGGATCTCGTGCAGCGGACGTTCATCGGAATCAAAATCTTGCGGGGAAAGTTCACCGTTCAGCAGTTCCGTAAGCGTCAGCCCCAATATGTCGGCCAGGGGTGCAAGCAAAGATACATCCGGAAAGCTCAATCCTCTTTCCCATTTGGATACTGCACGATCTGTAACGTGAAGCATTTCCGCAAGCTCACGCTGAGTCATATTCTTTTTGCGCCGTGATGATGCAATCAAGGCGCCGGTTTTTTCTACATTCATTAAATCACCTCATGCAGAGCATATCAGAATGCGGGTCTTTATTAAACAAACTGATGGTTGAGTACGGTATTTTTTGTGCATGCTTCATCATCCTGAGATACATAACAGCTAAAAATGCACCATACAGTGAGTATGGTGCACTTTGGTCTGTTATTGGTTAAGATCTGTTCTGCTATTCTTCGTTAGGATCGTAAGGCTTGATCTTTCTGACAACGTCCAAAATAGTCCCGTCGCGGGCTTCGAGAACTGCAACGACTCTGTCTTCCCACTGGAGATCATCGGGAGTACCTACAAGGCTGTATGCCTTTTCGCAGAGGCTTTCGATGGAAACATGGGGAATTCCCGCATTGTCCAGGCACTCAATGAGGTCGGGACGGAGAGGATTGACAGCAATGCCGTAGTCTGTAACGACAACGTCTACGCAGTCGCCGGGAGTGGTAACGGTAACAACGTTCTCGCAAATAGTTGCCATACGTCCTCTGATAAGCGGAGTAACGATGATGCAGACCTTGGAACCGGCAGCAGTATCGGGATGTCCGCCGGGAGCTCCTCTGAGAACGCCGTCAGAACCGGTAAGAACGTTGACGTTGAACTTGGTATCGACTTCCAGAGCAGCCAGAACGACGAAGTCAAGCTTGTTGACCATAGCGCCCTTATTTGCGGGGTTGGCGTACTGGGATGCGCTCATTTCAAAATGGTTGGGAGTCTGGTTAATGCTGTTTACAGCATCAAGATCGAAGTCCTGAACGTCGATGACCTTGCCTACGAGACCGCGCTTGAGCATGTCGACCATGCTGCTGCAAATGCCGCCGATAGCCCAGCCCATCTTGATGTTTCTCTTCTTCATTTCCTGTTCAATGAAGATATTTGCAGCAAGGGACGGACCGCCAACGCCGGTCTGGAAGCTGAAGCCATCCTTGAACCAGGGGGTGCTTGCAATGACCTTAGCGACGTTTTCGGCCATCATAAGGTCTCTGGGGTTCTGGCTCATCTTAGCAGCGCCGCCCGCGATCTTTGCGGGGTTGCCGATGGAGTCTACGACTACGACAGCGTCAACGTCGATAGCTTCGATAGATGCGGGGAAGTTGGGGAAATCAACAAGGGTATCGGTAACAACGACGACCTTGTCGGCATACTTGGTATCCAGCATTGCGTAGCCGAGAGAACCGCAGTTGCTCTTTCCGCCGATGCCGCGGCAGTTACCTACACAGTCAGAGGTAGGAGCTGCGACGAAAGCGATATCAATATGGACTTCGCCTGCTTCGATGGCTCTGGGACGTCCGCCGTGAGATCTGATAATAGCGGGAGTTGCCAGCTTGCCTGCGGAAACAACTTCACCGACCTTGCCTCTGATACCTGAGGTCTGGATGCCGATGATCTTGCCGTCAGCAATGTACTGAGCAATGGGATCGTGTGCTCCGCCGAGAGAAGTTGCTGCGATGGTCAGGTCCTTGAGGCCCAGTTCTTCGATAGCAGCCTTCATGACGATGTTGGCAACACCGTCTCCTTCTCTGAGGTGATGATGGAAGCTGAAGGTCATACCGTCTTTTGCGCCGCACTGCTTGAGTGCTTCTGCAACGGTCTCAACGATCTTGCTTTCCTGGGGCTTCTCATATCTTAAAGTCTTGGGAGAAGCCTTCTGGATGTACTTGCCATCCATATAATTCTTGCCCTGATAAACTTCCTTGCCGTTAGTAAGGAGGTATTCGGGAATGTCTCTGCCTACTGCATTTTTCATTATACTAAATCCCCCTCATAAAGTCCGGAAGCCTTGGCCTTCTTAAGTACCTGAACTGCACCGGGAACAAATGCTATATCGATCATCTTGCCGTCGATGGTGAAGACACCTACGCCGGAAGCTGCGTGTTCTTCGTATGCTGCAACGATCTTTTCTGCCTGCATGATCTCCTTCTCGGTAGGAGCAAGGATCTCGTGTACGGGACGAACCTGCTTGGGGTTGATGAGGGACTTGCCGTCGAAGCCCATCTGCTTGTTCTGCAGAGTTTCTCTGCGGAAGCCTTCCATATCGTTGAGGTCAGTAAAAACAGTGTCGAAGCACTGGATGCCTGCAGCGCGGGCTGCGAGAACGACCATGCCTCTTGCGGTGAGCATGTCGATGCCGTCTGCGGTGGGCTTGGTCTGGAGGCACTTTCTCAGGTCACCGCCGGAAATCGCAATACCGAACATTCTGTCGGATGCTGCGGAGATTTCATAAGCGTTGAGAATGCCCTTGGGGCTTTCGAGAGCAGCCATGAGCAAGGTCCTGCCCTTTTCTACTCCGAATTCTTCTTCTGCCTTGGTGACAGCTTCGTCAACAGCAATAACGTCAGCAGCGCTTTCGCACTTGGAAATTCTGACGCCGTCTGCACCGCCGGCAACGACACATCTGATGTCTTCCTGCCAGTGGGGTGTATCAAGACCGTTGATTCTTACGATAACTTCTGTATCGCCGTAATCGATGGTCTTAAGTGCATGATAAAGTGAGAAACGAGCCGCATCCTTCTGGTTTTCGGCAACGGCATCTTCCAGGTCCAGCATGATGGAGTCACATCCGAAGATGTAGGCGTCCTTGATAAGGCCGGGCTTCTGGGAGCTCATGAACATCATTGTTCTTCTGAGTCTGAATCTTTCGGGCTT
>JAKSSR010000073.1 GCA_024402995.1 Clostridia bacterium
GAGCCGTTTGCTCACACTGCTTCTGCTGTACAGGGCCGGATATTACGTCGGAAAGTATATCAGTATCGAAAAACTGATTTCTGACACGAAGGCATCTTATTATGAAGCCCTGCAGGACAGTTCGGACGGATGGCACGAAGGCACGAACGATTACGGTCCTTTTGTTACGTATATGCTTGGTGTAATCCTTGCGGCCTATCGCGATTTCGAGGACAGAGCCAAACTGCTGGTTGCCAAAGGCGTATCCAAGCCTGACAGAGTTCGTGAGATCATCAAAGGGCACCTTGGAAAGATCACCAAAGCTGAGATCATGGAACAGTGTCCGGATATCAGTCAGGTAACCGTGCAGCGTGCGCTGGCAGATTTGCTGAAGAGCGAAGAAATCTTGAAGATCGGCGGCGGTCGCTATACTTCTTACGTGTGGAATGGAGATAAATAATTATGATCACAGGCGAACTGAAAAATAAAATAGACAGTCTTTGGGAAATATTCTGGACCGGCGGACTTACAAACCCGCTTGACGTAATCGAACAGATCACCTATCTGATGTTCATCCGCGATCTGGATGATTCCGATAACCTCCGCGCCAAGGAAGCCGCTATGCTTGGACTTCCTTACAAGAGCGTCTTTGCTGATGAAGTGCAGATCGGAGATCGTAAGATCGACGGTCAGCAGCTCAAATGGAGCGTATTTCATGATTTTCCCGCAGGAAAGATGTATACCGTGGTGCAGGAATGGGTATTCCCGTTTATCAAGAATCTGCACGGCGACAAAAACAGCGCCTACTCCAAGTATATGGACGATGCCATTTTCAAACTTCCCACACCGCTGATGCTTTCAAAAGTCGTTGATTCTCTTGATGAAATTTATCAGATGATGAGTGGTAATCAGTCGGCGGACGTGCGTGGAGACGTTTACGAATATCTTCTTGCGAAAATCGCTTCTGCCGGAGTGAACGGACAGTTCCGCACGCCCAGACATATCATCAAGATGATGGTGGAGCTGATGGATCCCAAGGCGGACGAGGTAATCTGTGACCCCGCCTGCGGCACCTCAGGTTTCCTTGTTGCTGCCAGCGAATACCTGAAGGAAAACCGCAAGGAAGAGATCTTCTTCAACAAGCAGAAGAAAGATCACTATATGAACCATATGTTCTTCGGCTACGACATGGACCGTACCATGCTCCGTATCGGCGCCATGAACATGATGACACACGGCGTGGACAATCCTTATATCGAATACCGCGACAGCCTTTCCGATCAGAACCCGGACAAGGATAAATACAGTCTGATTCTCGCCAATCCACCCTTCAAAGGCAGTCTGGATGCCGATACTGTCTCGACAAATCTGCTCAAAGTCTGCAAGACCAAGAAGACGGAGCTCTTGTTCCTTACTCTTTTCCTCCGTATGCTGCGTGTAGGCGGCAGATGCGCCTGCATCGTTCCCGACGGCGTGCTCTTCGGTTCTTCAACGGCACATAAGGCAATTCGTAAGGAAATCATTGACGGGAACCGCCTTGAAGCCGTTATTTCCATGCCCTCCGGCGTATTCAAGCCGTACGCGGGCGTTTCCACCGCAATCCTGATTTTTACCAAGACCGGGCACGGCGGTACCGATAACGTATGGTTTTATGATATGCAGGCGGACGGCATGTCTCTTGACGATAAGCGGTCTCCCGTTGCAGAAAACGATATCCCCGATATTATTGCCCGTTTCAAGAGTCTTGAGGCCGAGACAGACCGCAAGCGTACGGATAAATCGTTCTTTGTTCCTAAGGACGAGATCGCAGCCAATGACTACGATCTTTCAATCAACAAGTATAAAAAGACTGAATATAAAGCGGTCGAATACGCGCCGACATCAGAAATCATGGCGGATCTGCGGAAGTTGGAAGCAGAGATCAAAACCGCGATGGACGAGTTGGAGAAAATGCTGAATTAAGAATGCAGAATGATGAATTGGAGAAGTTGCTTTGAGAAAACTATCACTGTACGGCTTTATTACTGCTACAAGTGTAATTATCCGTCAATTTTATTTACCTAACCCGTTTGAATGCTTTGGTGAAAGTTCGGCGCTCATCAACTGGATTGCCGAGCCAATCATGCAAGTGCTTGCCTATGCGATCGTAGGGCTGTTTTACGTAAAAGGTTCCGCTCCGGCTCTTGGAAGTTTGGCATACCTTTTCACATATGCGGCAATGGTCGTATTCCTATGGCTTTGCGGGCTGTTTTCGTTCGCATGGTGGTGGGTTGCGTTGATGGCAATTGCCATGATTTTGGTAATTGGCGGTTTTGTATGGTTGGGTTCGCTATTTGATGGTGAACCGTATGATTAAAATAATTCGGATTTGTAGGGATGAATAGATGGAATATAAAAAGATAAGCGAGCTAACAACAGTAGTTACAGGTGGAACTCCTTCAACTTCTGTTGCAGAATATTGGGATAATGGAACGATTCCTTGGCTTCAATCGGGATGCTGTCAAAACAGCGATGTAAACAGTACTGAAAAGTTTATTACCCAAGCAGGATACGATAACAGCAGTACTCGTATTATGCCTAAAGATACCGTAATGATTGCCTTAACAGGAGCAACTGCGGGGAAAATAGGATACCTCGCCTTTGAAGCCTGTGGTAATCAGTCAATTACAGGGATTCTCCCCTGCGAGTCTTTGAATCAAAGATTCTTGTTTTATTACTTAATTTCGCAAAGACCGCAGATACTTGCTGATTGCGTTGGTGGAGCACAAGCTCATATATCCCAAGGATATGTCAAAAACATTGAAATTCCCCTGTATACATTAGAAGAACAAAAGCAGATAGTTGAGGTACTTGACAAGGTTACTTCTGTTTTAACAGCAAGAGAGGGGGAACTTCAAAAGTTGGATGAACTCGTCAAAGCCCGATTTGTCGAGATGTTTGGTGACCCTGTCCTCAATGAAAAGGGATGGCCTACTAAACCACTCCTTGAAATGGGTTCGTGCAAAAACGGAATGAACTTCCATTATGACGATAAAGGTGTAGAGATAAATTGCCTTGGAGTAGGCGATTTCAAAGACTATTCCGTTATTACCGATACATCCGCATTACCGACAGTATCACTTAACGAAATGCCGTCAGAAGAGTATTTGCTGAAAGATGATGATATTGTGTTTGTTCGCTCTAACGGTAATAAGGCACTCGTAGGCAGAAGCGTCGCAGTTTATCCTTCTGAAATACCTACAACATTTAGCGGTTTTTGTATTAGATACAGAAAAACAGATGATGCTGTGCTTATCCCATATCTGTTACGAGTTTTGAAAACAGATTCTATACGAATTAAGATGGCTGGTAGAGGGGCAAATATTCAAAATCTTAACCAGCAGATTTTGGGAACATTGATAATTCCTATTCCTCCAGTAGAACTACAAAACCAGTTTGCTGAGTTCTGCAAACAGCTCGACAAATCAAAAGTTGTCGTGCAGAAAGCCCTCGATGAAGCACAGCTGCTCTTTGACTGCCTGATGCAATTGTATTTTGCAAAATAGAAAGAGAGGAGTGGGATAATAATGCAGTGGTTAAGTATCATAATCTCAATAATTGCTTTAATTGCAAGTACATATATAGGTATTCAACAAGTAAAAATCAGCAAAGAACAAACAAAAATGAAAAATAAAGTTGAATTGTATTTATTGGCTGAATATATATTATTGAAAGATGTTTCAGGCAAGAATGCAGATGTTCGTGTTCCGGTAATTACAGTGCGTAATGTAGGCTCAAATATAGTATATCTTGAAAAATATATCTTTAACGGGCGAGAGTATCCACTTAGTAGGGAAGTACTTCCTTCAGTTGATTGTTATAATGCTTTCCATTACATTTATCTTCCGACTGATGGAACAGCTCATGTTTCATTTGATGTTTATTTCTATGATTGGGACAATGAAAAGTGGCATACTACAGGCTATGCTGATTATAAAGACGGAAAGTGGGATACATCTTACAAACCATGCGAAAGGTTAAAATAGTATGACCAACTTTGATTTTTTGAAAACAGATACCCGTTTCGCATCATTTGCAGATGTGGCTATTGCTGCCGAGAACATCCTGCATGTCGATGCGGACGCCTGCGTGCTGAACTGCCGCAGGGCAATGGAGTTTGCTGTCAAATGGATGTATTCCGTGGACAGTTCTCTTGTCATGCCTTATCAGGACACCCTTGTCAGTCTGATAAATGATGAGGATTTCCGTGATATCGTCGGTATCGATATCTGGCGGCGTATGGATTTTATCCGTAAGGTCGGCAATAACGCCGCGCATGGCGGCAAGAAGATTGCTGAGGAGCAGGCAGAACTGTGCCTCGAAAATTTATATGTATTCTTAGATTTCGTTGCATATTGCTATGGCGACAACTATACCGAAGGAACCTTTGACCGCGCGCTTCTGAGCCAGCACAAGGAGCCTGTCGCAGCCGTTTCAAGCGAGGCTGAGATCGATCTTAAAAAACTGATGGAAGAGAATGCTGCGCTCAAAGAAGAGCTTACAGCACGCCGCGCGGAGCAGCAGCAGACCTATGTCCCCAAGCCTTTAGACCTTTCAGAGTATAAAACCCGTAAGATCTATATCGATACTATGCTTGTTGATGCCGGATGGAAGGAAGGTGTCAATTGGTTTAACGAGGTGGAACTGAACGGAATGCCCAACGCATCCGGCGTGGGATATGTGGATTACGTTCTTTACGGGGATGATCAGAAGCCACTTGCTGTCATTGAGGCAAAACGGACCTGTGTTGATGTTGCCAAAGGACGTCAGCAGGCAAAGTTGTATGCTGACATTCTGGAAAAATATACCCATAGAAGACCGGTGATCTTCCTTACGAACGGATTTGAAACACATATCATCGATAATCAGTATCCCGAGCGAAAATGCGCGAATATCTGTTCAAAGAGGGATCTCGAAAAGATGTTCAACCTTCAAACGCTCAGATCCAGTCTGAAAAACATAACAATCAACAAGAATATAGCCGGACGTTATTATCAGGAGGCTGCTATAAAAGCAGTCTGCGACGCATTTGATCGCAAGAATCGCCGTAAAGCATTGCTTGTCATGGCGACCGGTTCCGGCAAGACCAGAACGGTTATTGAACTCTGCGACGTGCTCCTTCAGCACGGTTGGGTGAAGAATATCCTATTCCTTGCCGACAGAAACAGCCTTGTAACGCAGGCTAAACGCAGCTTTGTAAACCTGCTGCCGGATTTATCCGCCACCAACCTATGCGAGAAAAAGGATAACTATACGGCTCACTGCGTCTTCTCTACATATCAGACCATGTTCAACGTCATTGACGCTGTTCATGACGATGAAGGAAAACTGTTTACCAGCGGTCATTTTGACCTTGTGATTTGCGATGAGGCGCACCGCTCCATCTATAACAAATACCAGGATATCTTTAATTATTTCGATGCGCCGCTGGTTGGTCTTACCGCGACACCGAAGGATGAAATCGACAAGAATACCTACGAGATCTTTGAACTCGAAAATGGCGTCCCGACTTACGGTTATGAGCTTGCTCAGGCTGTAAAGGACGGATACCTGGTTGACTTTATTTCCGTGGAGACGGTTTTGAAATTCATCCAGCAGGGTATTGTGTACGATGACCTTTCCGAAGAGGACCGTCAGGCATATGAAGACACCTTCGAGGATGAAAACGGAGAACTCCCAGAGAGCATCGCTTCGTCTGCCCTTAACGAGTGGATATTCAATGAAGACACTATTCGCCAGGTCCTTCATACGTTGATGACCGAAGGTCTTACTATCGATTACGGCAATAAAATCGGCAAGACCATTATCTTTGCAAAGAATCATACCCACGCTGAGAAAATCCTTGAAGTCTTCAATAAGGAATATCCGCATTTGCCGGGATTTGCAAAGGTGATCGATAACTATATGACCTATGCGCAGAGTGCAATTGATGAGTTTTCCGACCCGAAAAAGTTACCGCAGATCGCTATTTCTGTAGATATGCTGGATACCGGTATCGACGTGCCAGAAGTATTGAACCTTGTTTTCTTCAAAAAGGTCATGAGCAAGGCAAAATTCTGGCAGATGATCGGGCGTGGGACTCGCCTCTGCCCCGGTCTTCTCGACGGTAAAGACAAGGAAAAATTCTACATTTTTGATTTCTGCGGGAACTTTGAATTTTTCCGTATGAACAAAGGAAAAGCCACAGCAAATATGATTGCGCTTCAAGGTGCGATATTCCATCTGAAAGCGCAGATTGCGTACAAGCTGCAGGACCTTGCCTATCAGACAACCGACCTGATTGCGTTCCGTAAATCTCTCGTTGATGAGATGGTAGAAAAGGTGCGGGAACTGAATAAAGAGAACTTTGCGGTTCGCCAGCATTTGAAGTATGTTGACCTGTATTCCAACCCGGATAACTATACGTCTCTCACCTATGAGGACACCTTGCTGATGGGGCAGGAACTGGCCCCGCTGATTCTTCCCGAAGAAGACGACGCGAAAGCCCTGCGCTTTGACGCTCTTATGTACGGAATAGAACTGGCCTATCTTGCTGGCAAGTAGTACCGCCGCGCACGCTCTGATCTGTTCAAAAAGGTATCCGGTATTGCTTCTGTTGCCAACATTCCCGAAATCATGGCACAGGCAGATCTGATTAACAAGATCCTGCATACTGATTACGTCGATAACGCAGACATCAACGATTTTGAATACATCCGCGAGAACCTGCGAGATTTAATCAAGTATATTCCGATTACAAAAGTTCGTTATGATACGAACTTCGACGACGAGATCCTTTCGATGGACTGGAATGAGTCGGAGCTTGATAACGATGATCTGAAGAATTATAAGGCTAAGGCAGAATTTTACGTTCGCCAACACCTTGACAATGAAGTTATCGCAAAGCTCAAGAGTAATATTCCGCTGACATCAGAAGATGTCAAAGTCCTTGAAAGCATTCTGTGGAGCGAAGTCGGTACAAAGCAGGATTATGAAGCGGAATACGGGCAAAAGCCGCTTGGTGAGTTTGTCCGTGAGATCGTCGGACTCGATATGACGGCAGCAAAAGAAGCCTTTGCAGAGTATCTGAACGATGTGTCCCTGGATAGCAGGCAAATCTACTTCGTAAACCAGATTGTCGAGTACATCGTCCATAACGGCCTTATGAAGGATCTTTCGGTGCTTCAAGAATCGCCGTTTACGGACAGAGGCAGCATTGTTGAGATCTTTACGGATCTGTCAGTCTGGATGGGTATTCGAAAGGCAATAGATCGCGTTAATGCAAATGCGATCGCGGCGTAATTGTAGGAGGAAATAGTCAAGGAAAAAAGAAACAGATTCCACGAATTAATAGATCTGCAGCCGAGTTCTCAAGAGAGGAATTGGTTCAAGCTCGCTCAAGGATTGGTTCAAGACTGGTGCAAGCATATGAAATATATTCGATGGCAGGTATGAATTTAACTTGCCGGCAACTTGCCAAAAGGTCTTTCATAACTTATGGTAGATTCCGTAAGGAGTGGAAATAGGGCGTTTCATGGCACTTTCCGAATTTAGGATAGTGAAACCTAACTTGCCGATAACTTGCCATGGTTCACGTATATCCCTTAAAAAGTTGCCCCCATTGGAATGAGATATCTGCGATTTTGAGTTGTTCGGAAATTCCGAACAGTTCAAGACGAAGGGCAATGAAAATGAATTCGTGAAAGCTTACGCGGAACAAAAATAGTACGAAAACAACTTGTCGGTTTTTCCGACTGGTTCAGCAAGAAGAGATTGCTGCCGACGATCCGCACCATCAAAAGAGCGTCAAAAAAGGCTCTAAGTAAGCCACCTATAGGGGCAGGGAGAGATAAACAATGAATCCAGAACTTTTTCATAAATTCAGAAGTAAGATAAATGAAAACGATTTGATACTACACATTTTTAGAGACCGATTTGGGAAAAACAAGTGGAGTATTATTTGTTCAGCAATGGACTGGATAGAGGTTTCACTTGATGGCATTAACCCCTCCATCCTTTCTCGCGACAATGATAACCGAGCAAGTATAATAATGATCACGTTCCTTTCCTGTATAGATATTATGTGGGAAGCGATTCAGCAACTACACAGAGTTTTATTCGAAACAGATGATATCCCGTTTATCGATGATACAGAAATATTCCAGCAAACCATTTCCGATAATGACTATTTTAAAACAATACGTGCCTGCTTTGCAGCTCATCCAATCAACCTTCAAAGAGTATTTCCTGATGACTCACTCAACGAACGCTGGTATGCGAGTTGGTCAGGCGGAACTTTTTCTCATAAGGATTTTTCTGTAATCCTATATAGTAATAACCCAGCCAAGGAGTCACGTTTTTTTGACGTAAGTTTTAATGATATAAGCAAGTTCGCCGAAAAAAGGTATGCATACTTACAGGTGCTTATGGATAAAATCAATTGTATTATCAATGAGCATAACGAAAAATACCGCAAAATTCCAATAGCTAAAGGGGCTGATACAGAAACCGATATTGACCTCCTTATAGATGCGAATGAGCAAAGATTAAACAATGATTATTACAAATACGAATTATTGAAAATAAAACGTGTATTTGCACTTGATACGCAGCTGTCGAAGAAGAACCAGGTCGCTTTACAAAAATACAAAGATGCACTAATAGAAGAACTGCATGAACTACGAAATAGACTCCAAAATATGGATTTGGCAGATTTAGAAGTCGAGGTAAATGACAGTGCCCCTGCAGATATTCAATATCCGTTTTCAAAACTGTCTGATTCTGTATGGCAAGAAGCACCGTG
>JAKSSR010000074.1 GCA_024402995.1 Clostridia bacterium
TTACCAGCTGTGCTGCGTAAAGAATGGCGTTTGCGATAACAGGAGCGCCGGAAGCCCTTGAAATGATCATGATAAGCTTCTCATAATCCTTACCGATTCCGGGACCGTAGCCATAACCGGAAGCTTCAAAGCTTCCGCCGGTAGTATAAGAACTGAATACCTTCATCATAACGTTTCCGGTGAGGGAGTCCATGACCATAACGTCGGGAATACCCTGAAGAAGATCGTTGCCTCTCATTACAGCACCGCCGTCTGCTCTTGCGGAGGTAGCCCAGTCAAACTGATAACCGCCTTCCTTAAGCTGATTGAGAGCGATCTCGCACTGACGTGCTCCGTCAACATTGAGGATGCCCAGAGTCGGGTTCTTGATTCCGCAAGCCTTGGCAGTGATGATGCCGTAAATAGCATTCTTGATCATGCCTTCAATGCGGTCAGAACTGGAAGTTCCGGTGGTATTTGCAACGAACATTTCCTTGCCGCATGCAGGAGTAACAACTCTTCCGACAGTGGAAACACCGATGGGGAACGGGAAATGCATGGTGACTGCGCCGTCAACGGTACCGTCTTCGACCATCTTTTCCATGACCTTGTGGCCTTCTTCATCGTCAGCGACCTTAACGGTGGTAACGCCTTCAGCTTCAAGAGAACCGATGTAATATACATCAACGCCTTTTTCTGCAGCCATAAGAGCGGCCTTCATGGCGTTTTCTTCGCCGTGTTCGCTGCCCATTCCTGTAAGAGCGATCTTGGGCTTAGCGCCAAAGGAACCTGTTTCCAGGCCCTCTGCCATTTCCATAAAGGTCTTGGCAATTACTTTTTCGATACTTGCCATGGTGACCTCCTATTCAGCCTGTGCCATAAGGGTGGCTGCGAATTCCTTCATGGCCTTTGCGATGAGACCCTTTACTTCTTCTTCGGATACTCCGCCTGCTTCCTGAGTCTTGCCGTCATTGCCTTCGATGACGAAGGATACACCGTCAAAGAGGTTGGTCATTCTTCCGAGGAAGAGAGAGCCCTTGCCGATGATCATAGCGTTCTTGATCTTGCCTGCGAGAATGTCTTCTCTTGCAAATCCGATGTAGGGTACGCCGCTGGGAATGTGGCCCTGAGTAGGAGCCCAGCCGGTGAGACCGTGCTTTGCGGGGAAGGTTGCGATGTCAGCTCTCTGGAGTTCGCCGTTCTTGACAGCCAGAGCTGCGATCATCTTATAGTTTGCGAGAGGTACGTCACCTGCACCTGCGGGCTTGGTGATGTCCGGATTCTGCATTTCGGGAGAGAACTTGTCGATGTCGGTGATCTTGAGACCGTTCTTAGCAAGAGGTGCTGCGACGAGGCTGCCGATAACGTTCTGGGGAGCTGCGCCGGTACCGACGGTGTGTCTGCCGACCATCTGGAGATTGATGTAGGGATCAACGCCATTGTCAGCGGTGAGAACTACAGCGAAACCGCCAAGGCAGTCTTCCAGTGCGGGAAGATCCTTTTCAACGTGGTTCTTTGCGTTCATACCCAGCTTAGCGGTGCATCCACCTGCGGTTACCATAACAGTGTTATATGTACCGCTTGCAACAAGTGCAGCAGCTTCGACGATTGCATGGGAGGGACCTGCGCAGAAGCCTCTGGTATCGGAGCCGGTGGCATTGTTCAGACCTGCGATCTCAGCAGCAGCCTTAGCGAAGTTGCCGCCGCCGCGCTGGTTCATGTCACCGCAAGCTTCTTCGCAGCAGTCGATGACGTATTCAACGTCGTCCTTTGCTACGCCGGTGGACTTGATGGCAGCAAGAATGGAGAGAACGGAAGATGCCTTGGAAACGATATCTTCATGCATTACGTGGGAAGAGAGGTTGACGTCGATGTCGTGTGCTCTCTTAACGCAGCCTACCAGCTTACCGTTGTGATAGAGACCTTCGGAGTGTTCTTCTTCAACAAGTCTTGCGATCTCAGCAGCTTCAGTCTGAGCTTCGGGGATCTTTGCTACGATGTCTTCGGAAATAAGGGGGTTAGCAGCGAACTGGGGCTTGAATTCGGCAACGAAGTCCTTGTCCAGCATGACAAGCTGGAAAACGTCACAGGCCTGCATCAGGAGAAGAAATTCCTCCTGGGGCATGATCTGACCGAACTTACCGTAGCGGTCGGTAACGTCGCACTTGATGTCGACCCAGCCGCGGACCTTGTCTGCTTCAAGAGCAGCGAGATCATCGGGAGTCTTGTTTCCGATATAAACCTGATTGGGATAGTATGCGCAAACCTCATCGAAGCTTCTCAGATGCTTAGGGAGCTCCTTCAGGTATTCGCTTTCGGGGTTAACGATTCTTTCGGTAGTCTGGGTGGTACCGTTGTGGAGTACCATGTCGGGAGTATGCACCAGAATATATCCGGCGCCCTTGATTACTGCTTTCATAATGTCCTGACCTTTCTTTTTTATTTTAGTGTTAACAACTTAATTACCATAAATCAACGTTCTGCCTTTCAGAGCGCTGACATACGGCAATCGTAAATAACTACGGGGGAGGAGAGGTTTTAACACCCCTCCTCCTCTCTCATGCTCTGACTTAGAGATACTTGCAGAACTGCTCTCTGATAGAGGTCATTTCACCGATGATATCATCGACGTCAAGAACCATTTCCATCATAGAAACTGCTTCATCATAGACAGCAGGATCAAATTCTTCCTTTACCTCAGGTTCTACAACATGGTAGACTGTGAGTCCCAACGAGACTCCTGTCAACGGACCTGCATAGGTGGGGTCACCGGCGGTGACTGTTTCAGCAGCGAGTCCGGAAGCTTCGCCTTCAGCAGCGCCGAGGAGAACGACAACGTTCTCAGGGCCATACTGTTCAGCAAATTCCTTAACTCTCTTCTGGTTTTCCAGATCCATTGCACCAGCGGACGTTCAGACGAAGCATTCCGTTGAGGAAAATACTACCTCAGCGCCTGCTGATTCAGCACAAAGCTTAATGGCTTCGCCGGGGATACCGTCGCGGTCGCCAATGATGACGACTTTCTTGCCAGCTAAAATACTCATAACTTTCATTTCCTCCCTTCCCGTAGTATTTTTATAGAAACCCTTTCGGGGATCTAACTTTTGAGACTAGATATGTCTCTTGATCATTGCTTCGATGTTCTCGACAGTTGCATCTTCCTTAACGCAGGAATCGATAACAGCGCCATTTTCATAGATTGCCATGACGGGCAGTCCGAGAACCTTCTGAGCGATAGCAAGTCTTCTTGCCTTGGTGGTGTTCAGTGCGCAGAACTTCAGCTGACCTTCATACTGTTCAGCAAAAGCGTGTACGTGGGGCATAAGAGCAGCGCAGGGTACGCAGCCATCGCCGTAGAAGTCAACGAAGACCTTTCCTTCTGCCTGAAGAACTTCAGCTTCAAATGTTTCCTTGGTTAATTCTAACATTTCAATTCTCCTTCTGGATTACTCCATATCTGCGATATACTTTTCAGCCTGCATTGCAGCGATCGCACCGTCTGCGCATGCTGTTACTACCTGTCTGAGGGACTTTACGCGGATGTCGCCTGCAGCAAAGACACCGGGAACATTGGTGTGCATGTCTGCGTCGGTGGGAATATATCCGCGGTCCATTTCGACCTGACCTTCAAAGAGTTCGGAGTTGGGAACGTAGCCGATGAAGCCGAAGAGACCGAAGAGGCCGTCGTCGGGATCGCACTCGATGAGAGTTTCTTCGCCGGTCTTAACGTTCTTGACCCACATCTTCTGAAGGATCTCGTCGCCGTCAACCTTGGTGACAACGCTGTCCCACATAAAGTCGAGCTTGGGGTTCTTGAACGCCTTTTCCTGAATGGACTTGGCTGCGCGAAGCTCGTTTCTTCTGTGGATGATGGTGACCTTTCTTGCGAACTTGGTCAGGTACATTGCTTCTTCAACTGCGGAATCGCCGCCGCCTACTACATAAACTTCGAAATCTTCGAAGAATGCAGCATCGCAGGTAGCGCAGAAGGAAATACCTGTTCCTACAAACTTTCCTTCGTTTTCGCAGCCGATTGCCTTGGGATGAGCGCCGGTAGCGATAATGACTGTCTTTGCTTCATATTCGCCCTTTGCGCAGGTGATCTTCTTTATCTGTCCGGAGAAATCAACGCTCTTAACAACGTCAGAGCATCTTTCTGCGCCGAACTTCTTAACCTGTTCAGCCATTCTGGCGACAAGGGACTTTCCGCTTTCGCCTTCTACGATCTGACCGGGATAGTTTTCGATTTCATCTGTTATAGCGATCTGTCCGCCGTCCTGAGCCTTTTCGATAATCAGTGTGTCAAGACGGGATCTGCCTGCGTAAAGGCCTGCAGCGAGGCCGGCAGGACCTCCGCCCAGGATAATGCAATCATAAATTTTGCTCATTTGGTGGCTCCTTACATTAGAATAGACGGGAATTTTACCGTCATTGTTACTGCAAACCGGCAAGGCAGGCGGGTTTCCTGCCCTGCCGGATCAAAATGCTTTAGATTCAGAACTATTCTTCGAAGATGGTCTGTTCGGTGACCTCAGTAGTCAGTGCCTTCAGAGCTCTGCCTACCAGCTTACGACGAATGTCCTTTTCCTCTTCCATTGTGAGAGAAGGATTGCCAAGGGGATGAGGAATTGCAATGGTAGGAACGATTCTGTTTGCGCCTACTGTCATTGAAATCGGGGTAACCGTGCACATATGGACAACGGGGATACCTGCGCGTTCAATTTCTTTAACCATTGTTGCACCGCAACGTGTACAAGTTCCTCAGGTGGAGGTCATGATAACTGCGTCAACTCCGTCTGCCTTGAGCTTCTGTGCATATTCTGCTGCGAAAGCCTTAGCGTTGGCAACTGCAGTACCATTACCGACTGTTGCGTAATACTTGTTGTGAAGCTTGCCGATGATGCCCTTTGCTTCAAATTCTCTCATGATATCAACAGGGAGAACTCTATCTGCGTCAGCGTTTGCATAGACGGGGTCATATCCGCCGTGAGCGGTTTCATAGGTCTCGGGAGTGAGATCCAGAACGCCTTCGATGCAGTACTCACCGTAGTGAGAAGCAGAGGAAGATTCGATGTGGTCGGGATTTCCCTTGGGGACAATACCGCCGGAAGTGCAGAGAGCGATGGTAGCCTTGCTCAGATCCTTAATAGCGGGATTGGGAGCAACTCTGTCGAAGGTGGGCATGGGATACTCAGTGACGAAGGGTTCGTCGTTGAGCTTCTTGATCATCATGTCAACAGCTCTCTTTGCGCCTCTTTCCTTTTCGAAGAAGTTTACACGGATACCCTGATTCATGTAGCCTTCAACAACGGATGCGCCGATTTCTTCGCCCTTCATGAGCTTGAGAGCCAGTGCAGCCATCTTGGGAGCAGCCTGTCTCATGCCAGCTGCGTTGTTAGCAGTAGCAACGATGAGGATGTCCTTCTTCAGATCTGCGCCGGGGTTTTCTTCGTACATACCGGTGAGGACCTTGATGCCGAGTTCTTCCTTGACTGCCTTTGCGATGGTAGCGCAAGCATAGCCGTAACGACCTGCGTTGAATGCGGGGCCTGCTATGAAGAGGTCAGGAGCTTCTGCCTTGACCCAGTCAAGAATAGTTGCCTTTGCTTCCTTTTCGTGTTCTGCGAAATAGGAGTCACCGCAGACGATGGTCTTTGCGATAGCAGCTTCGCCCTTCCATGCTGCTTCAAGAGCAACGCCGGGGCCAACCTTACCTTCACGAAGTTCGGGAGCGATGTGTGCCATTTCTTCGCCGCCAACCTGGGCAAAGAACTGGTTGATGTAGTGAACTACTTTAAATGCCATAATTTTGTTTCCTCCTTTCCTTCGAATTATCTGGCGCTGAGGAGGCCGAAGCCCATCTCATTGGTAGCGCCGGTGATGACCTGGATTTCAGCTTCGATGGAGCCGTCGGGTCTGAGAGATCCGTTGTGGCCGCCAGCGATTACGTCGACATAGTCGAGAGTGCCGATAACCTTGTCCATGGGGGGCAGAATGATGTTCTGGTTTGCGTTGCCGCCGGTAACGACTGCATCAGCAAGAGGATCAGCATCTGCAAGGGACTGAGACTTACCGTCCTGGCCGGCATATTCGTCGGTGATGATAGTGGTCTTGACGCCCTGGAGTTCGATCTTCTTGGTGTTCATGATGAGGTCGGTGTCGGGGTTGCCGAAGCCTTCCTGAGAGACGATAGCGCCGTCCAGGTCGAGGAGTCTGCAGAGCTTTGCAGTCCAGTCGGAGGAACGCTGCTTGTCAGCCAGGTAAACGTTTTCGTTGGTGATGATGTTGCAGACATAGTTGAGCTTCTTGCCGTGCTGAGCGAAGAGTTCTGCAACAACGGGGTTGTTCTGATGATGATAAGTGGTGTTCTTATCGCATGCAGATACACAGTTGCCGGACAGGATAGCGCCGTCCATGGTTTCTGTGGGGTTGATGATAGTGGTCAGGGATCTCTTTGCATCTACGCCGTAAACATAGGTATCGTGGAGCAGACCCTGGCTCTGGAGCATATGAACATATGCAACTCTGGGAAGTTCGGGGAACTTCTTTGCGCCTTCGATGATGCCGAAGGTCTCAAATTCCTGAGTTTCGTCGGGAGTGACGTTTCTGCCCAGTTCGCCGATGCAGACTGCTGCGCGCAGACCTGCGATACGAACGGCATGTTCATATTCGTGCTTGTGATCCTGATAGCCTTCAACAGGCTCAGCAACAACGACAAAGTTGTTGAGCTTGGAGAAATAAGTGTAGTCAGCGCCGGGACCGGTCATATCGATGATGCCTTCCTGGAAACCGACGATCTTACCTGCAGTAACGACTGCCATGCCGCGAAGAACATGGGTCTTGCCGCTGCCGACAGTATCGACCTTGGCGATGACGCCGGGGAACTGACCTCCCTGGCCCTCAACCTTTACACGAGGTTCAATTACGTCCTTAACGGGAGTAATACGAACACTTTCGCCCGGTTTTGCGATATCGAAGCTGAAATCCTTGACCCATGCCTTGACGTCATCGTCCTGATACATGAAGGCCTTAACGACTTCGGGATCGATAAACAGAGTACCGTTCTCTACTTTGCATTCCTTTGAAAACTGAATGTCCTTGATCTGGATATATCCAAGTTCTAATTTCAAAGTTCTGCACCTCCTTCTCTCGTTTAAAATAACTAAAGCGATTGTTTATTACTAAGACCCGACAGGGCGTCAAACCCGATGGCGCCGCAGATCAGGGTATAGTCTATAAGTCTGAAATCCTTCATGGCCTGTTCTGAATGAGACCAGTCGAGGATCTGGAATTTGTCGGTGACTTCAATGGCGTTGGCGATCATAATTGCATGATCGTTGTCCATGCCGTGAGGTTCAACCGACAGAATAACTGATTTGTAAGGGGTTTCATTAGGCTTTACGCTTCCGCTGAGCGGATGAGTGTAAAGCAGATGGCCTGCATAGACCAGATCCCTTGCAGTTACCAGAACATCCCTGAACTTCAGCTCAGGGCGGAAGTCTATAGTCCAGGCACCTTTGCCCTGAAGGCACTCAACTATAAGAGGATTGTTCGTCAGTATTAAATAGTCTTTCGGGTTACCAATATTTGCCATAATCCTAAATAAAAAAAGCAGAAATAAGCGCCGCTCATTTCTGCTCTGTTTACATCCAGAGTGTTGTTGACTTCCGTTTCTTTTGCCTGAGATATTCAAAAAAGACCGGGCTATCTTTTTCTTATCCCCTTCGGCTCCCTAAGGAATCTGGCGGAAGCTTCATTCAACTCAATATGAGAATCTTTTACAATAAAAATATACCCTTAACAATAGAAAATGTCAAGGGTATGGTCATTTCAAATCGATAATTCAAATGATAAATCATGCTTATCAATTGGCGGGAGCATGTGGGAATTGAACCCACCTAAGAGACTCTTCATCCCTATCACTGGTTTTGAAGACCAGGGGGCACACCAGCACCCATCTACTCCCGCGTCACGGAAATGATTTTAACACATAATTAAATTTTGGCAAGAGGGATTATTGCTTAAAGCCCTTTTCGATTCTTCTTACGTCTCCGTCTTTCTTGAGGATCTTGTTTATATCAAAGTATTCGAGAATGTACAAAGCATACTTGCGTGAGGTGGCAAGCATATCACGGAAGTCGGCAAGGGTAAGCTCACTGTGATTCCTGAAATAATCTGCGGTTTTGATACATACACTGTCGAATGCTGCTTTATCAATGCATACTCCCGGAGCAAGCATTATTATGAGGCCTTCTGAAAGCATGTTATCAATAACTTGTTTTACGTCACCCTTGTCTCCGGCCGGGAATTCCTGTAAAAGCTCGTCAACAGCAGGCGCTTCATGAGCAGACGCTGCATAGAGCTTTATGAGCTTTTCCTTAATTGAACGCTGCTTTTTGGTAAGCTTGACATTGAAATCAGTCAGGGCGTATCGATCTGCTGCAGTCTTCAGCTTTTTTTCGGAGACAAGACGCTGAAGCAAGGCGTTAGCCTTAGCAAGATCGGTTTTGCCGAAGGCCTTCTGCCTCAGTTCAGCGACCTTGATACCGAACTGCAGAGGATTGGATTTATGATATTCGCCAAGGATCTTCTGACAGTTTGCAAACAGCTGGTCGAAAGCATGAGCTGAAATATATGTGTCAGGCAGAATTTCAAGGACTTTACCTTCGTTTACCAATT
>JAKSSR010000075.1 GCA_024402995.1 Clostridia bacterium
CCGTATTCATAGCCTTTTTCGAAGAGCAGCTGCATGCCGAGACATATCCCCATAATGGGTTTGCCCTTTGCAGCTTCTTCTTTTATAACCAGGTCCATTCCGCTTTCCCTAAGCTTCTTTGCGGCGTCGCCAAAAGCGCCTACACCGGGAAGAATAAGGCGGTCAGCCTTGCGAAGGACTTCAGGATCTCCGCTGACCACAGCTTCAACACCGATGGCAGCGAGGGAAGATTTAAGTGAAAAGAGATTGCCTACTCCGTAATCGATTATGGCAAGCATTAAAGAACTCCTTTCGTAGAGGGGATTTCTCCGGCAAGCCGGGGATCAATGGACACAGCCTTTCTCATGGCTCTGCCTGCGGCCTTAAAGCAGCCCTCGGCTACGTGGTGGTTGTTCTGACCGTCAAGTTCCTTGAAGTGGAGAGTAACTGCGGCATTTCTGACAAACCCGTACCAGAATTCTTCAACAAGCTCAGTATCAAAATCACCTATTTTATCAGCGGTAAATTCAACGTCAAAATTGAGGAAATCACGGCCTGAAATATCAATAGCCGCAAGAATGAGAGCCTCATCCATGGGAAGAATGATATCACCGTATCTGCAGATGCCGGCCTTATCTCCAAGAGCCTGAGCAAAGGCTTTACCTAATGCGATGCCGATATCCTCAACGCTGTGATGAAAATCCACATCGGTGTCGCCGACGCACTTTACGTTCAGATCAAAACGGCCGTGCTTGGCGAAAAGAGTGAGCATATGATCTAGAAAACCTACTCCTGTATCAATGATTCCGGCGCCCTTTCCGTCCAGGTCAAGGCTGAGCTTAATATCAGTTTCTGCGGTTTTGCGTTCGATAATTGCATTTCTCATTTAACCCTCCAGTATCTGCTTCAGGCAAGAAATAAGAACGTCCATTTCTTCCTTAGTGCCGATAGTAATTCTGAGATAGTTTTCAATACGCTTCTTGCCGAAGAATCTGACAAGAACGCCCATATCCTTCAGCTTAAGATAAAGTTCTTCAGCCTTGAATCCGGGATGAGTGACAAAGATGAAATTGGCCAATGAATCGGTCATTTCAAACCCCAGTCGGCGAAGTTCTGCGGAAGCGTAATCTCTTGTTTCGATTATTGCCTTACAGTTCTTTTCAACGTATTCACGGCTGTCGAGAACAGCGCAGCCTGCCGCGGCAGACATTCTGTTGATATTATAAGGATTGGTGGAATACTTGATCCTGTAAAGATCAGATATAAGCTCCTTGCTTCCTGCTGCAAAACCCAGTCTTGCGCCCGCAAGGCTTGAGGACTTGGACATAGTCCTGACCCCCAGAATATTGTCGTATTTACTGAT
Source organism: Clostridia bacterium (assembly GCA_024402995.1). Taxonomy (GTDB): domain Bacteria; phylum Bacillota; class Clostridia; order Peptostreptococcales; family Anaerovoracaceae; genus JAKSSR01. The sequence continues at coordinate 1,343 of JAKSSR010000075.1, forward strand.
GAGAGGCAGACAGGTCTGTGCACCGAAATCTACGTAAGCCTCACCTATGCTGACAACTCAGACCTGCTTTGCGGCGACGACCTTTTCAATGGCGTCCACGCTTAAGGCAAGACCGGTAGGAGCATTGGGGTTGGCGATTATGACAGTACCGTCCTGAGTAAGATAATCCTCAACGTCAATTGAGAAATCGTCCTTAAGAGGAATGGTAACGTAAGGTACGGAGTACTTGTCGGAAAATACGGGATAGCATCCGTAGCTTATGTCGGGGAAATATACGGGATGCTTTTCGTCAGAGAAAGCAAGAACCGCAAAATCAAGGATCTCGTCGGAGCCATTGCAGACAATAAGCTGGTCCTTGGCAAGGCCGTAAACAGCGGACAGTCTGTCCAGCATGGCGTTGCAGTCGGGATCAGGATAAAGCTGAAGATCTGCAGCAGCCTTCTCAACAGCAGACTTGACTGGCGGAGCGGGCATAAAGGGAGATTCGTTGGTATTGAGTTTTACGTACTTCTTGTCACGGGGCTGTTCACCGGGGACGTACGCTGAAAGGCTCTGGAGTTTTACCACTAAAAACTTGCTCATTATCTGTTCTCCGATCTTATTACAGCGCTTCTCGCGTGTCCCTCAAGACCTTCTTTGCGGGCAAAGAGAGCAATATCCTGAGCGACAGCATCAAGGGCGTCTGCGGTGAAGTAAGTATACTGGGTCTTCTTAATGAAATCGTCTACGGAAAGAGGGCTTGAGAACCTTGCGCTTCCTCCTGTGGGAAGTGTGTGATTGGGACCTGCAAGGTAATCACCGAGTGCCTCAGGGCAGTTGCGGCCCATGAAGACAGAACCGGCGCTGGTGATCATATCCAGATAATCGAAGGGATTATCTACGCAGACCTCAAGGTGCTCGGGGGCAATTTCATTGGAAATCTCGATTGCCTGCTCAATGCTGTCGGCAACGATGATCTTTCCGTTATTATCGATGCTGGGTCTTGCAATAGCCTCTCTGGGGAGAACGCTCAGCTGCGTTTCAAGTTCTTCACTTACCTTAAGAGCAAGTTCTTCGCTGTCGGTTACCAGAACAGCGCTTGCGTTCTTATCGTGTTCTGCCTGAGAAAGCATATCAGCGGCAAGGAATACTGGATTGGACTTTCCGTCGGCAACGATGAGAATTTCGCTGGGACCGGCTATCATATCAATAGCAACTCTGCCGAAGACCTGGCGCTTTGCCTCTGCCACAAAAGCATTGCCGGGACCGACGATCTTGTCTGCACGGGGAACGGATTCAGTACCGTAAGCGAGAGCGGCAACGGCCTGAGCTCCGCCGACCTTGAAGATCTTGTCGACTCCTGCGATCTTGGCGGCCGCAAGAATATTGGGGCTTATCTTTCCGTCAGGGCCGGGAGGCGTGACCATTACAAGATTCGGGCAGCCTGCCAGTTTAGCCGGAATAGTGTCCATAAGAACAGTTGAGGGATAAACAGCAGTACCGCCGGGAACATATACGCCTACGGTGTTCATTGGAATGATCTTTTGTCCGCAGACAACTCCCCTCTTCTCATTCATAATGAAACCGCTTCTGATCTGCTTGGAGTGGAAAGCCTTGATATTGTCGGCAGCCTCCTGAAGAACAGCCAGAAATTCCGGATCAAGTGATGCTTCAGCTTCCTTGACCTCTTCTGCGCTGACCTGAAGCTGAGTAAGTTCAGCTTTATCAAAACGCTTGGTGTAATCAAGGAGGGCCCGGTCGCCGCGTGTCTTAACGTCTTCGATTATGGCGCTGACGATATCCGTTACGTTGTCTGTAGGGTAGTTGCGGTCGAAGACGGTTTCTCTGTCCATTTCGCTGTATTTGAGAATTCTGATCATTTTGTTTCCTCCGCAAGTCTGATGCAGCTGCAGATTTGGTCGATCTGCTCTGACTTGAATCTGTAAGAAGATTTATTGGAAATGAGTCTTGCACTGATATTCAGTATTTCCTCAAGGACAGCAAGATTATTTTCTTTAAGTGTCGTACCGGTCTCAACAATGTCTACGATCACGTCTGACAGTCCCAGTACAGGGGCAATTTCAATGCTTCCGTTGAGTTTTATGATATCGATATCACGACCGTTGGACGCATAGTAATCGCTGGCGATACCGGTGAATTTAGTTGCGACCTTCAGGGTGCTGCTGCGATCGTCAGTAAAGTCCTTGGGACCGGCGACACACATTCTGCACTTGCCTATGCCAAGGTCGAGAAGCTCATATACGTCGGGAGTATGCTCGAGGAGAATATCCTTTCCGACAACGCCGATATCTGCGGCACCCCGTTCAACGTAAATTGCAACGTCGGAAGGCTTAGCCCAGAAATAGCAGACGCCGGCTTCTTTGTTTTCAAATACAAGTTTTCTGCTTTCTTCCATGATCTCGGGGCAGGCATAGCCGGCCTTTTCAAGCATGCGGTAAGCTTTTTCGCCCAGTCTTCCTTTGGGAAGAGCAATTCTGAGAAGCTTGTTTTCATTATCTGCGTCTTCTTCGCATCCCTCTTTCTTGAATACAGGGGCAAGCTTGTCCATATATACGGCAAAGCCTATGGATGAGGCCTTAATGTTCATTCTCTTCAGGAGCATATCGTACTGTCCGCCGGAAAGAACGCTGTCGGGAACACCGTTGATATAACCGCTGAATACAATACCGTTGTAGTAGTTGTTATTCTCCGCAATAGAGAAGTCGATCTGAATACGCTCAGCCTGAGGCTTGCCTTCAAAGATGGACAAGGCTTTTTCAAGCTGGAAATATTCATGCTCCAGACCGAATTCGTCACAGAACTCTCTTACTCCCTGAAGGACTTCAATGCCGCCGTTGATGGCAAGAAGCTTCTTGAAAGCAGGAATTGCGTATGCCATATCCACGGACCGGCAGATATCTTCTATTTCGTGAATGTTCTTCTCACCCAGGCAATTAATGATCTTCTTTTCAATCTTTGCGTCAATGCCAAGACCGCTCATATATGCCATGAGAATATCAAGACTGGATACTTCAAGAACATAATCTTCAGAGATATTTTCAAGACTTTGGGCTGCCAGCCAGAGAACTTCTCCTACGATGGAACAATTGACTGCGCCAATGCATTCAAGACCGACCTGAGTGATTTCTTTAAAACCGCTGCCCTTTACGCTTCTATAGCAGTTCTCCTTATAGAAGAACTTTGAGACCTTGTTCTTTTCCGGAATACAGTTCTTGACAAGGGACAAGGTAATATCAGGCTTAAGAGCCATAAGGCGTCCGCCTATGTCAGTAAAACTGAGAATGCTGTCGGACACAAGAAAGTCCTTGTACTTCTCATAAAGGGAATATTCTTCAAATTTGCTCATGCGGAAGAGTTCATAGCCGAAGCTGCTGTAAAGTGAGCAAAGCTCAAGGCTTTTTTCTTCCAGATTTCCGAATACGTTGGTGTTGATGGTCATTTTCTTTCCTGAACACTTTAGTGCGCTAATACGATAATATGTTAAATTACTAGAGCATTATAACACTATAAGCAAATTTGTCAACTGAAAAACGGGACAAAGTCATATGCTCTGTCCCGTTGAGGTCAAATTGTTTGTTACATTACGTATTAAATTGGACTTATTCTTTGTAATTGTTCTCGTGGTGCTTCTGATCGCCGATTTTCTGAGTCATTTCAAGGACCCACTGTTCAGCTTCTTTTGCCGCATTAACGGAATAAGCACTTAGGTATTCTGCAGCCCTATTCTTGTCAGTTTCCGCAAGGCGAAGGTATTCCTTTTGGACAATGGCTTGCTCATTGGCAATTTTTTCTTCCATTTCAGCAATAGCCGGGGCGAGAATACCGTGGCAATACTTATAATCAAGTTCAGTGAGCCAGATCATATTGCGGTATTTCCAGTAAGCGGTATCATAATTAAATTTGAATTCACTTTCGGGAGGATCGAAATGAGTTATCTGTGCTTTTTCTGCATCCATCCAGTGATAGTCCTCAGGAACCCCCGGAGCGGCAAGATAAAACGGGACATAAGGATTTGTACAGGGCTGCTGCCAGGCTCGCCACATAATTGAAAGATCGGAAGTCTCGGCAAATTCTACAATAGTACTTTCTACTGTAGTGGGACTGCAAATGGTATAAGGCGAATTCTCCTTCTGGTGAGGATTTACCTCATAGTTTTTATTGTTTGCTTCGGGTCTGCCTTCGTAATGAGTTCTCAAAAGTGCCTTGATGTCTTCAACACCGTATTTCCTCTGAGCCTTTTCACAAAAGCGCTTTGAGCTTCCCGTTTCAAAACCCAGAATCGGCCACGCATTGCGGGCACGCAGACCGCAGGCGGCCTCATGCTGGCCATTGATCCTGAAGATGCAGACAAGTGCTTTGAGGAGCTGAAGGCAGTCGTACCATCCGCCCAGAAAATCGGCCGAATCAAGGCCCTTGAAGGCGACAAACGCATAATTGGATTTATCCCGCTAAAAACGGCGCTGAGAGCCTCTGAGCGCCGTTTTATAATAGAAGCTGTCTTTGCTGATCATGCTCCGTGATCACGCTATTCGTCATCTCCACTATATTGTAGGTGAAATATGAATAAGCTTTTTAAATACAGAGTCGTGTCATCAAATGACTCTACATCATCTTTGTGGAACATAACTATATGGTTGACATAGTCGGCGTATTCATCACCGGTAATTTTTTCTTCAGCAAATTTTGCTGTCAGTTTTGGGGATACATCCAACATGGCAGGTATAACAGTAAAGCAATCGCCTTCCTTTACTGTTTCAAATAAAACCAAATGGGCTGCTTCTTCTGAGATCATATTGATATGAGTTATTTCAATGAGAAAAGAATCTGTGTCAGCCTGTATGATGACTCCTTCAATATTCGGATTCAGCATTGGACCTGTAGACAGCAGGCTGCTATCCAATTCAATTGTATTGTCCTTTAGTTCACATCCCACAAAACACATACTCAATATTAAGCACAGCAATAACAGGGCAAGCTTTTTAGATCGTGAAGAAGCATGCATATTTGTCAAGAAAAACGGTCTGTTCATAATTTAAATAATCAGGTGAAGTATCCCATCCATTTGCGACTTTAAGGAATTGACATGTATTACCATTTGAGTTTGCCCCCTTATAGTAACCGATCACTGCAACTGTGTGTCCTGATCTCACAGTGCTTCCACCATTACCATTAATACTAATTCCATACGAGAAAGTCGCATATTTACCAGCTATTACAGCATCCTTGAAATCCTGATATATTGGATAATAATCAGTGGAACACAAACATGTACATGAGAAATCGTTTAGGTAAGAAATAAACCCAGATGCAATTCCTGAATTTGGTGTTTGACCTAGCGTAATTGCAACTTCATTATGACTTGTTGTGTCATAATAAGTAGTATTTGTATAATACCATAGCCTAGTAAATGAACTACTAATAGAATTATAAATTAAGAAATCACCGGACCATTTCGCAATGTTACATAACGCTGTTACAGCACATGCGTAAAACCCTGTTGCCTCCATTATTTGATTTTGCCCATAAATTGTACTAAGCTATTACTGTTTATTTTTACTGCGGATCCTTGAAATTATTGTCCCGGTGTTTCTGTTCGCCGATCTTCTGGGTCATGGTGACAGCCCAGTTTTCAGCGTCCAGGGCAGCCTCCACGGAGCACATGGCCAGATAATCTTTTGCCAGTACCTTGTCGGTCTCAGCAAGTCTGCGATACTCTGCTGCAATGGATGCCCTTTTCTCTGTCAGCTTGCTTTCGTACTTGGCAATTGCAGGCTCCAGGAACTTATGGCAGTACTTGTAGTCCAGTTCGGTCAGCCAGATGAGAGTTCGATATTTCCAGTAGGCGGTGGAGTAGTTATAGGCAAAATCCCTTTCGGAAGGATCGAAATGGGTCCTTTCGGCTTCCTCGCCATTCATCCAATGATAGTCTGGCGGAATAACAGGCTTGGCCAGATAGAACGGAACATAAGGATTGGTGCAGGGCTGCTGCCAGGCGCGCCACATTATGGTGAGCTCGGGCTCATCTGCAAATTCCACAACAGTGCTTTCCACTGTGGTCGGACCGCAAATGGTATAAGGCGAGTTCTCCTTCTGGTGGGGATTGACCTCGTAGTCAGTGTTGTTTGCTTCCGGACGGCCCTCGTAATGGGTCCTGAGAAGAGCCTTGAAATCGTCCACACCGTATTTGCGCTCTGCAGTCTCGCAGAATCTTCTCATCTTGCCGTCGTCAAAGCCAAGAATAGCCCAGCCGTTGCGATCTCTTGGTCCGCGGCTGCCTTCGCTGTCGTAGTTGCGGTAGACGTCGGCGAAATCAAAGTCGCTGTAATCGCCGGGAACTGCGGGGGTATACCAGCCATTGTTTATGGCGTTCTCAACGACGTCGGGGGTATAGTAGAAATTGACCTTGTCGGAAGGCTCCAGCTGGTGGATGGTCAGCCAGTTGGGGATGAAATAGATGGCGTCGTCCGGGATGCGCTTGGCAACGACCCTGTGGCCGACGATCTGGCAGGACCAACATTCGTCCTTGTCGGCGATGTTGTATATGCGGCTGCTGAAATACCCGTATTTTTCAACAAGTGAAATGAGCAGTTCCAGCCCTTTTCTTGCTGTCCTTGCGCTTCTTCCGATGAGCCAGCGGAGAGCGTAGCCCATGGTGCAGGAAGCCTTTTCCTCCTCTGTAAAGTGGTTGTTTCCGGCGCTGTTGGTAACGACGATGACTCCGCATTCATTGAACAGGCAGTCACCGAAGGATATTCCGCCTAGCCTTCTGACTTCTGACCAGTAACAGGCCAGACAGGTCTCGGGCAAAGGGAATTCCTGCTCGGAATCTCCGAACTTTATAGTAGAGCCGGGTTCGTTTTCAACTCTGGGAAGTGTGTGCAGCATTACAAGGCTTTTGCCGTCATCTTCGTTGTGTCCGACAATGACTCTGCCGGTCTTGGATGCATTCTTTCCTACGACGACCGTAGTGCATCCGCCTTCATATCTTTGTTTGATCATATTCTCAAAAATCATACAAAAGCTCCCAATTTTACTCGGGAGCTTGTTCGTTTAATTAACCTAATACGATTTCCTTGGCTTCTTCCGGTTTGAATTCAGCCTTGTAGTCGTACTTGTTGAAATAGGATGCTTCGGAGAGAGCCTTGCCCTCAAGGAAGTGGGAGCGGACAAAGCGCTTGCCGTCAACGGATACCCAGTTTTCATGATCCCAGGTAAGATATCCGTCAGTACGGGTGCCTTCAAAATAAAGGTCAACCTGTCTGTCGTTCTTCGCAACAGCGTCCATAATCT
>JAKSSR010000076.1 GCA_024402995.1 Clostridia bacterium
AAAAGACCTGCTGAAAACAGCGGGTCTTTTTTATTGCTGTTTTGTTATGGAAATATTTAACAAAACTACACCAAAAGTGGAATGAAAACCCCATATTGTCCTTAAAAATACTTGCTTTTTCCCATAAAGTGGAGTATAGTGTACGTAAGTAACATTAAGAAGGAGGAGTGTCCCATGTTGATGGGTAATTTCCAAAACTCAATAGATGGAAAGAACCGCATCAGCGTGCCTGCCAGGTTCAGAGATGAGCTTGGTTACAAGTGTGTTGTAACCAGAGGCCTGGACAACTGCCTCGTTCTTTATCCGGAAATCGTCTGGAAAGAAGAAACGGAAAAGATCGCCCGTCTTCCCAAGAGCGATCCTAAGGCTCGCGCCTACATCCGCTTTGTTTTCGGAGCAGCCTTTGAAGTCGAGATCGACAAACAGGGCAGAACCGTAGTGCCTCAGGTCCTTAAGGACTACGCAGGGCTGGACAAAGACGTAGTCGCAGTCGGTGCCGTAGACCACGTAGAATTCTGGTCCAAAGACGTTTACGACAAGATTGCTGCTGCAGGTGCTCCCAGCGATGAGGATATGGCCTACATCAGCGAAAGATATCAGGTCTAAGCCATGGAATTCTCCCATGTACCCGTACTCTTCAATGAGGTTATGGAGGGGCTGAACGTAAAGCCCGGCGGAATATACGTGGATGGGACCCTTGGCGGAGGAGGTCATTCCGAGGGAATATGCAAGAGGCTCGATGCAGAAGGGCTTCTCATAGGAATAGACAGAGATGCCGACGCTCTTAAAGCCGCGTCTGCAAGACTTGAGTCTCAAGGCTGCAGAAAAGAGTTTGTCCAAAGTAATTACTCGGACATAAAGCTAGTCCTTTCCGATTTGGGAATCAGCTCCGTCAACGGAGCGCTGCTGGATCTGGGTGTATCCTCCTTTCAGTTGGACAACCCGGAACGAGGCTTCTCCTATATGCACGATGCGCCTTTGGATATGCGTATGGACGCATCCGACGGTTTCACGGCAGAGGACGTAGTCAATGACTACAGCGAAAAAGACCTGACCCGCATTATTCTTGACTACGGTGAAGAAAGGTGGGCGGCAAGGATCGCCAAATTTATATGCGAGGCGAGAAAACAGCAGAGGATAACGAGTACGTTTGAACTCGTAGAAATAATCAAGAAGGCAGTACCTCACGACGCAAGACGTGACGGTCCCCATCCGGCAAAGAGAACCTTTCAGGCTATCAGGATCGAAGTAAACGATGAGTTTGGTCACTTGACCAGAGCAGTCACTGATTTCATGGATGTTCTTGCTCCGGGAGGAAGGCTGGCAATAATAAGCTTCCATTCTCTCGAAGACAGGATCGTCAAAGAAGCCTTCCAGAAAAGATTAAATCCCTGTACCTGTCCTCCAAGCTTTCCTGTCTGTGTCTGCGGTAAGGTCGCAGACGTAAAAAAGATCACACGCAAACCTGTAACAGCAAGTGCCGAAGAACTGGAGATCAATCCCAGAAGCAGAAGCGCAAAACTGAGGGTAATTGAGAAAAAATAGCGCCGGACGGCGCAGGAGCATTCATGAGAACCGCATTCAGAGATAAAGTCAGAATCCTGACCATAATCTTCTTCATAGGTATGATCTTCCTGGGCATGATCACTTTGACAGCCCACAGTTCAAAGCTTCAGTACGAGATCAACACTCTGAACAAGCAGATCCAGGAATCTGAAAGAACAATAAGAAGCCTTGAGGTTCAGATAAAATCTGCCTCCAACATCACGAACCTCGAGGCAAGGGCAGCGGAACTCGGCCTCGTTTATCCCGGATACGACAAAATAGTCTATCTGGACAACGATACTGCTGAGATCGGCGACTTTGCATTGGCTCTCATGGAGACAGCATACGAAAATCGATAGGTTAACACTCAGCGGCGCAGCCGATAGGCGCGCCGCTTTTGCCTTTATTTTTGAACATGAAAACTCACAGCACAACTCACAACAGCAGATTCAGAATACTGATAGTATTTTTCCTGATATCTCTTGCATTCTTCGGTTTAGCTATTAGATTGGGCTATCACATGATCTACAAGAGCGAAGAATACTCCAATAAGGCTGTCCGCCAGCAGACCAGCGACAGCGTTGTTTCTGCTGTCCGCGGTTCTATTCTTGACCGCAACGGCAACGAGCTGGCTATCAGTGCTACCAGCTACACTATTTGGGTCCGTCCCGCCAGTGTTCTTGCCAACGGCAAGGACGACAACGAGATACTTGTCAATTCTCAGAACGAGGCAAGAAGCCTTGCTGCCTTGCTGGACATGGAATATGACACTGTCTATGAGACCATTACTTCTGAAAAGAAACTGGTAAAGCTGGCAAAGTACGTAGATCTGGACACCGCAAACAAAATCCGCAATGAATACTTCTCCGGTGTTGAAATCACGGAGGTCGCGTCCCGCTACTATCCTCTCAACACCTTCTGCTGCCACATCATCGGCAATATCAATGACGATAATAACGGTCTTTCCGGTCTTGAACTTTACTACAACAACAAGCTTCAGGGTATCAACGGCCGCTGGGTCACCAACAAGGACAACAAGAAAAACGCCTTGGCCTTCGGTACCAGCCGCTACTACGACGCTCAGGACGGATATACCTACGTCACTACCATTGATGAAAACATTCAGTATATCGTCGAGAAGAAACTGGCAGAATGCCAGGAACGTACCAAGTCCGACCGAGTAATGTGCATTGTTATGGATCCCAAAACCGCAGAGATCCTTGCTATGGCTCAGACTCCTGTATTTGACCTCAACGATCCCCGCGCGGCTCTCAGCGAAGAAGATCAGCTCCTTCTGGACGCCATGACTGACGAAGAAAAGGTCCGGTACTGGAACCGCCTTTGGAGAAACTTCAACGTCTGTGACGTTTACGAGCCCGGTTCCACCTTTAAGCTTATTACGACTTCCATCGCCCTGGACAACGGCGTTACATATCCCGGTGAAACCTTCCAGTGCACACCGCAGAAGGTGGCGGACTGGACTCTGAACTGCTGGTATGCTCCCCGCTCCCACGGAACGGAAACCCTGGCCCAGGCTGTTCAGAACTCATGCAACCCTGTAATGATCCAGCTGGCAAAGCGTCTCGGTCTTGAAAACTACTTTGCAGGCGTCGACGCCTTCGGTCTTAACGAAAAGACCGGGATCGATTTTCCTGCAGAAGGCAGCAATATTCTCCAGAGCATTAACACCGCAGGCCCTGTCGGTCTTGCAACCATGTCCTACGGTCAGGGTATTGCAGTTACACCCATCAGCCTTATAACCGCAATCTCCTCCATCGCAAACGGCGGTTACCTTATGCAGCCCCATCTCATTAAAGAGATACGCGACAGCCAGGGCAATGTGGTTGAAACAATTAAACCTGTAGTAAAGAGCAGACCCATTTCCGAGCAGACTGCTCAGGAAGTCCTTTCCATTATGGAGTCTGTCGTTTCAGAAGGCGGTGCCGGTACCGCAAAGGTTTCCGGATATCGCATCGGCGGAAAGACCGGTACTGCAAACAAGCCTGAAAACGGCGGCTACTCCGCAACAGACGTTTACGGCTCCTTCGTTGGTGTCGCTCCTATTGAAGATCCTCAGTTAGCGGTCCTCGTTCTCTGCGACACACCTAAGGGCATTCTTTACGGAAGCCAGACAGCAGCACCTACCGCGGGAGAGATCTTCCGGGAACTCTTCCGTTATCTGAATATTCAGCCCAATTACTCCGAAGCTGAACTTGCCGCCATCAATGCAGGCAAGTGCGCAGTTCCCGATGTAACAGGACAGAGCGTCGAAGACGCCATCGGGACTCTGGCCGCTCGCGGTTTGGGTTATGTCCTTGCTCCCGAGCAGAATCTGCCTGCTGTCATGGTGGTCACTGATCAGTATCCCAGAGCAGGCGAAGAACTGTCCAAGGGCGAATCTGTTACCTTGTATTACGAAGTAATAGCCCTGGAAGATGAATACCTGGGCATTGATATTACCGGCAACGAAAACGCGGTAAATATTCCGGAGGATTAGAAATGAGACCAACAAGTGTTAAATTCCTCGCAGAAGCATGCGGAGGAAAGCTCTTAGGAAATACAGCCAATACAGTTTGCGACGTGCGCATAGACTCAAGAGAACTTCACAGCGGAGAGATGTTCGTCGCAGTCGTTGGCGACAAGAACGACGGCCACAACTATCTGCAGGGGGCTTATGACCTGGGCTGCAGAGTCTTCCTTGTTTCAGAAGAGGATAAGGCGCTGACCCTTCTGGAGAAAGACCCACAGGTAACTCTCATCTGTGCTCCTGATACAGCCGTTGCTTTTAAGGATATGGCCAAAGCCTATCTTGAACAGTTTAACGTAAAGAAGGTCGCCGTTACCGGAAGTGTGGGCAAAACCACCACCAGGATCCTTACAGCGGCTGTCCTTTCCGAAAAGTACAAGGTCGTAAGCGCCAAGAAGAATCTGAACACCTATTTAGGCATTGCCATGACAGCCTTCCTTGCCGACGAGACTACTGAGATCGTTGTCTTTGAAATGGGCATGGACCGCCGTCACGAAATCGAAACCTACTGCGATTGGGTCTTCCCCAATACCGCGGTCATCACCAATATCGGGATCAGCCATCTGGAATATCTGGGCACTCGCGACGAGATCGCTCTTGAAAAGTTATCCATTACGAAGCCTCTTAAAAGCGACGAGTATCTTGTTTATCAGTGCGACGGAGATTATCTACGCGATGACGCTGAAATGCGTAAGTTTGCCATGGGCAGGGACTTCAAGAGCTTCCGCGTTGGCGACAGCGGAGAACTGAGCGTCACCAACGTTGTTGATAAGGTAGAGCAGGGCATTGAGTTTGACCTTAACTATGATGGAAGGACTCAGCACTGCATGCTCCCCATTATGGGTGTTCACAATGCCATTAACGCCAGCCTTGCGGCTGCCGTAGGTCTTGTATACGGTGTCAGCCTTGAAGAGGCCGCTGCCGGATTTGCCAAGGTGGAAAGTACATACAGACGTCTGGACATTCAGGTTCGCGGCGGAGTCACCATTATCGACGATACCTACAACGCCAGTCCTCTGTCGGTCATAGCAGCCCTGGATTTCTTCAAGAAGTACAATGCCAAGAGAAAGATAGTCGTTCTGGGCATTATGAGAGAACTGGGCAGTGAGACTGTGAAGGGCCACCTTCAGGTAGGTGAATATCTTGCCACCTGCGGCTTCGATCTGCTCATCACCATAGGTGAAGAAGGCAAGTATTATGTTGAAAAGGCCAAGGATGACAAGAATCTGCAGATTGTAAGCTTTGAACAGCCTTCCATGGCAGAACAGTTTATTTACGGCCAGGTAAAGCCCTCAGATGCAGTTCTGCTCAAGGGTTCGAATATTACAGGCGTTGCGGAGATCGCCGCACGCATGAGACAGAGATACGGAAAAGAGGAATAAGCCATGACAGCCGGACAGTTTTTACTTATTAAATTATTGATCGCAACTATTATTTCGGCAGTCAGTACCAAGCTTCTGATCCCCGAACTCAAGAAACTTAAGGCCGGGCAGGCCATTAGAGAGGACGGGCCTCAGGGCCATCTGGCCAAGGCCGGTACTCCTACCATGGGCGGCATCGCAATGATTTTCGCCACTGCAGTGGTCACTGCAGTATTTGAATTCAAAAGTGTTGAAGCGTGGGTCATGATAGGCGTTACACTTGCCTTCGGTATCATCGGCTTCCTCGATGACTTTATCAAGGTCGTAAAGAAAAACAATCTGGGCCTGAAGGCCTGGCAGAAGGCCGGGCTGCAGCTGGTAGTATCATTGCTCATCGCATGGTACAGAAGTACCGTATCTACTGCAGTATGGATCCCCTTCGTAAATAAGACGGTCAACTTCTCTCAGGGCTGGTACATTGCCTTTATAACCTTCATGGTTCTGGCTATGACCAACAGCGTCAACCTTACCGACGGCCTGGACGGACTCTGCTCCTCCGTTACTTGCGTAGTTGCTGCTGCACTGGGCTATATCTGCGTCCTTGCCGGAGCAAATGCTTCATCAACTCTTCTGGCCGCTCTTGCAGGTGCCTGCGTAGGTTTCCTGTTCTTTAACGCAAATCCCGCAAAGGTCTTCATGGGAGACACCGGTTCTCTGGCTCTGGGCGGTGCCCTGGCCGCTGCCGCTATTTTCTCTGATCTGTCTTTGCTTCTCCCTATTATGGGAATAATTTATGTGGCTGAAGCTCTTTCCGTCATTATCCAGGTTGTGGTTTTCCAGACCTGCCATGGCAAGCGTTTCTTCCGCATGGCTCCTCTTCACCATCACTTTGAACTTGGCGGATGGAGCGAAAAGAAGGTCGTCAAGGTCTTCAGCACCATAACCGGTGTGATCTGTTTCATTGTTATGATCGTTTATGAATTCGGCAGGGGGGCATAGGAAATGAAAAAAGCACTTATACTTGGACTTGGTAAATCAGGTTTTGCCGCAGCAAGACTTGTGGCCGGCGAATATGATCTCAGCGCCTGGGACGCAAAGGCAGAGGAAAATTTCCCTCAGTCTGACATAGCAGAACTCCGTTCACTGGGAGTTGATCTGATCTTTGGTGAAGAACCTGACAGCACTCTGTATGACGTCATAATAATGAGCCCCGGAATCTCTCCGGCCATTCCTCTCGTTCAGAAAGCTGTGGCCGCGGGAGCGTCCGTCACAGGAGAACTTGAGCTGGCTTACACCCACTGCAAGGGACAGTTCTTTGCAATAACAGGTACTAACGGTAAGACCACCACTACCGCTCTGGTTGGTGAGATGGTCAAGGCCGCTGACATTCCCTGTGAGGTGGTTGGCAACATCGGACTGCCCGCTACTGCAAGAGCAAAGTACGCTGACGAGAAAACTGTTATGGTAACCGAAGTTTCCAGCTTCCAGCTTGAAACTACGTCCACTTTTGCACCTAAAGTCTCCGCTTGTCTGAATATCACCCCCGATCATCTGAACAGACACGGTACTTTTGAAGAATATGCAAGGGTCAAGACCCTCGTTTACAAAAATCAGAATTCCGGAAACTTTTATATTTACAACTTTGACGAGCCTGAAACAGCAAAGCGCCTGCCTGCCGGAGACAACGCTCCTGTCGCCGTTCCCTTCTCAAGAAAGGTCAAACTTGAATTTGGCGCTTTCCTGAAGGATGACTGGCTTGTTATCCGTGACGGTGAAAAGGAAGTCCTTCTCTGCAGAACAGATGAACTCCTTATTCCCGGCAAGCACAATCAGGAAAATGCTCTTGCTGCAGCTGCTATTGCTTATTTCGGCGGCATTCCCGTTGAAGCCATCATTAAGGCTCTCAAGACCTTTGCCGGCGTAGCACACCGCATTGAGTTCATCAAGGAAGTCAAGGGTGTCCGCTACGTCAACGACTCCAAGGGAACCAATCCCGATGCTTCAATCAAGGCCATTGAAGCGACCAATACTCCCATTCTCCTCATTGCCGGCGGTTATGAGAAGAACTCCGATTTCACCGAGTTTATTGAAAACTTCAACGGCAAGGTAAAGGAACTTCTGCTCCTTGGCTTTACCGCTCCCCGCTTTGCAAAGAGAGCTCTGGAACTGGGCTTCCCCGAAGAACACATGCATTTCTGCAAGGACATGGCAGACTGCGTCGCCACAGGCTATAGACTGGCTCAGCCCGGCGATACCGTTCTCCTTTCTCCCGCTTCTGCAAGCTGGGATATGTACAAGAAGTTTGAAGACCGCGGTGATGATTTCCGCGCAAGAGTATTGGAACTGGAAGAATAGTGGCTAAGAAAAAGAAAATGCTAAAAACGGAAGGGGACTTCCTCTTCCTCATACTGGTACTGATACTGACGGTTTTCGGTCTGGTCATGATATACAGCGCAAGCTATTACCACAGCATAAGTAAATACGGCAACCCGTATTACTTCCTGCGCAACGATATGCTTTATAAGGCACTGGGCTGGATAGGCTTCTTTGTTCTTGCCAATTTTGACTATCACAGACTGGGCAAGTATTCGTGGATAGTCATGGGCGGCGGCCTGGTTCTTCTCGGCCTGATTTTCACGCCTTTGGGAATCACCATCAACAACGCTACGCGCTGGCTTGACTTCAAGGTCTTCACGGTCATGCCCGG
>JAKSSR010000077.1 GCA_024402995.1 Clostridia bacterium
TGCAGAAGTAAAGGTATCGGCATGTACCACATGACCGGCAGATGCCGCCCAGCAATCAACCATATTCAAAACATATTGCCTGTCTGCATCGGAATCATCGCAAATTGCAATTTTGTACTTCATGTTCTTACCGTCCTTCAAACAATTTATTCGACAGAAATAAGTAAGCACAACAGTTTATTTATGCTGGATTTTGAAAAATACAAGCTAAACGGTCCAAAGGGCTTGCTTTTTCTGAAATATAGTCCCATAATGAACCTCATTTATTATCATCAATAGTAAAGTCCAAAATTTCATCAACGCTGCAATTAAGAGCTACGCAGATTTTATAAAGACTTTCCATCGATATAAACTCATTTTTTCCCAGCTTGGCAAGAATGTTAAAACTGATTCCAGACGCATCTTTCAAATCTGTACGAGTCATTTTTTTATCGATTAGTTTTTTCCAAAGTTTGTCATATGAAACAGGCATTTTTATGCTCCCTTCAAGTAACGGGGAAATAATTCTTTTACAGTTTTTATAGTATATCACAAAATACACGATAAATCAAGATATTCTCACAGTATCGTGAGGATTTTTGCGGCTGGTATTTGAAATAATATGACCATAATATGACCATGAATGGACGAAATGGACGTTAAATATATAGAAAGCAGAGGGTGAGAATACTCCCATCTACGCAAATATTAGATTGTCGTTTACTTCATCAATTGCCAACTGTCGTGCTGCGTTCATCCGCTGAACCCATTCCATTTGGTCAGACACCTTAAGTGTTTCCGTGATACCGTCTCTTTCGGCAATTTCCTCTACCAACCGAGAGAACATTTCTTCCGCTTGCTCGTTCAGATTTGCAAGATAGTTATTCAGTTTTCCGCTTGTCAGCAGTTCAGCGTAAACGACTCTTCTGTGCTTCTTTAGATACCTTAGATGCCGCTGCCCCCATATTCCGATAGGGAGTTCTTCCGGCTCCTCATCACCGGCGATGAGGTAATAATCTCCGACAAGCTCATATTTCAGCCCTGTGCGTTCGTCCGTGATGTACTTTTCCATTACGCTTCCTCCTTTACAACACGCAGTTTCCTTGAGGGAGCATCTATGATTTTGAGAATAAGCTCATTGACATCTTCGATAGGCTTGTCCTCGTGGATATACTCATTACGAGCAGTCATAAGGCACCCAATCAACAGTCTGTGCTCAAAATCGTCCAAATAGAAGTATTTCCGTTTAGTTTTCATAGTCTTTCGACCTCCTTGTTTGATTTCCCCTTTATTGTAGGGGAAACAAGCAGATAAATCGAATGTGCGGATTTATTAAAGCAAAAGAGATACCGAGAAAAGCATTTCTGCTAATCTCGGTATCTCTTTGCCTCGCCAATGCCCGTGCTCTTGAACTACTGTCCTTAAGAACACCGGGCATTTGGGATTCTGTTTTCACAGTACAGGTTGTGTTGGAAAACATCCAGGTTATAAAAGCACTGCGGCGTCTGAAGCAGGCCGAGCGGTATGCGACTTTCTTCAGGAAGACGGCTGTTTCTTTCTTCCGCATCTATAAAATACGGAATCGTTTTGCAGAAATTCCTCGCGTGGAATCATGTCTGCGTCAAACATGATTACATATGGCGAAGTACTCAAAGACAGAGCGTGATTCAGATTTTCGGCTTTGGCGCCTTTGTTGTCATGACGATCAAAATAGTTCACCCCGAGTTCTTCCGCAAGAGCCCGCATTTCACTTCTTCGATTATCGTCGCAAAGATAAATATGCACCTTCGACTTATCCGGATATCTCATCCGTAAACAGCCGATAAGCGTCTTGCGGAGCAGCTCTGTCGATTCGTTGTACGTTGCAACAAAGACATCCACGTCAGGATATTGGTTTTCATCAACTTCCGGCAGCGGGTATGTGCGCAGGAGGGACATGGATGAATAGTGAACGAGCGATTCCGTAAAGCCCGCAATTTCAACAAAGAGAAGGATAATGCTGAATGCCGTTGCAACCCACCCGTATATCAGCGGCAATGTTGCCATGATACGCCACACGAGATAGGTCAGCGAGCAAAAGGTCGAAATAACGAGGAAAACCTTGCCTGTTTTGATTCTGGCACTGTTTTTGATATGTTTATTCTTTGCATCGCCGGTACGCAAGAGAAGATCATCGTATGTAAAATATTTTTTTCGCCGATCCGCTGCCCGACTTGAGAAATACCGATACTCAGCACAAAGGCAGCTGCGGAGAATGCGGCAATCCTTTTTCGTTTTTTTATATGATTCTGAACAGCAGTATGCATAACAGACAGTTTGTTTGTCAAGATGATTATATCATAAACCTTTCCGCGAAATAGCTCCCCGGCAAAAAATATTCTCCGATTCGGCATCGTTGCCTTTTGTATTGATGTCATAATAAACAAATAACATTCGTAAATATGGCAAATATGTATATAGAATTTATAAATATTCATAAATTATAAATATTCTTACTAAACAGCTTGACTTTTATGAATATTTCATGCATAATACGTTCATCTAATCGAACAAAGAAAGGAAATTACCATGAAAAAACTTTTTGCATTTATTCTTTCTCTCTCCATGATTTTCGCTCTTGCTGCCTGCGGCGCTGAGCCTGTTCCCGCACAATCTACAGAAGCCCCCGATGTACAGACAGGGACCGTCTCTTCTTCAGCGCTGGAAAAGATCAAGTCCGCCGGCAAACTGGTTGTCGGTACGGAAGCCCAGTATGCTCCCTATGAGTTCAAAGATCTCGATGCCAACTTCGCTGGCTGCGACATTTTCCTTGCGGAAAAGATTGCTGAGAAGCTCGGTGTTGAGCTTGAAATCGTCGATATGGCATTTGACGGCATCATCCCCGCTGCACAGGCCGGCCAGGTTGACCTCGGTATCGCCGCTTTTACCAACACCCCGGAAAGAGCTGAAGTCATCGATTTCTCCGATATCTATGAAGTGAGCCTCCAGTACCTCGTAGTTGCTGCTGAAAATGTGGAAAAGTATTCCACCAAGGAAGCTCTCTCTGGCCTGAAGATCGGTTCCCAGAAGGGCACCATCCAATCCAACCTCGTTGTCTCTGCCTTCCCCGACAGCGAGCTGTTTGAACTTGAAAAGTATCCTGCTCTCGCTCTCGAAGTCCAAAACGGCAACATCGCAGGACTGGTCGTTGACGCAGCGGTCGGTGATTCTCTGGTTGCCAACAGCAACGGCGCTCTCGCTGTGAGTGCTTACGAGTTCACCAAGGAAGAAGCTTCTTTTGGTAAGTCCGTGGTTATCCAGAAGGGTAACGAAGATCTGGTTGCCGTTGTCAATGAGGTTATCGCGCAGGTCCTTGCTGACGGTTCTTATCAGAAGGCCTATGATGACGCTGTCGCCCATGCCGCCTCCCTCGGCCTGTAAGAAAGGAACTTATGGAATTTATACAAACGATTGGCCTTTTGCTCCAGCGCTACTCCAGTTTCTTTGCGGACGGAGTAAGGAATACATTGGTCATCGCCGCCTTCAGTGTCCTCTTGGGGACACTGTTTGGCGTTTTTATGGCCATTGCCAGAATGAGCAAAATCAAGCCTCGTAAGATAATTGCTACCGTTTATATTGAATTTATTCGTGGCACGCCGCTGATGGTGCAGCTCATGTTTATCTTCTACGGTCTTCCGATGGTCGGTATTACCTTCCCGGATATTGCGTGGATTCCGAATTTTTCGCGTTTTGCTGCCGGTATCGTGGCGATGAGTATGAACAGTTGTGCCTATGTTGCCGAGATCATCCGCAGCGGTATTCAGGCTGTTGATAAGGGACAGATGGAAGCCGCCAGAAGTATCGGCTTTACGTACGGCGAATCCATGAAGATGGTCGTTCTGCCGCAGGCGGTGAAGAACATTTTACCCGCATTCGGCAATGAGTTTGTCACGGTCATCAAGGAATCCTCCATTGTTTCTGTCATCGGCATCGGCGACCTAATGTTCCGCACAAACGATGTCATCGCCGTGACCTATCGCAGCCTGCCGGCACTTGCCATCGCAGCGCTGATCTACTTTGCCATGACCTTTGTCAGCAGCAGACTGATCGCGGCAGCGGAAAGGAAGATGCATCATGAGTGAAGTCATTATTGAAGTCAAAAACCTCAGCAAGAGCTTTGGCTCCCTGGAGGTTCTGCATAACATCTCCACGACATTTCAGCGTGGTGAAGTTGTCTCCATCATTGGCCCGTCCGGCGGCGGCAAAAGCACCTTTTTGCGCTGTCTGAATCTGCTTGAAACACCGACCTCCGGCAGCATTTTCTTTGAGGGCACGAACCTTTGCGGCAAAGGCGTCGATATCAATCTGCACCGTCAGAAAATTGGCATGGTGTTCCAGCAGTTTAATCTATTCAACAACATGAATGTCATGAAAAATCTGACGGCAGGCCCTGTCAAGATTCGCAAAATGAGCGAGGCGGAAGCGCAGGAAAGAGCATTGGCTCTCCTTGAGAAAGTCGGCCTTGCCGACCGCAGCGATGCTTTTCCGTATCAGCTCTCCGGCGGACAGAAACAGCGTATAGCGATTGTCCGTTCGTTTCTCATGGAGCCGGATGTAATGCTCTTTGATGAGCCGACCTCCGCCCTTGACCCCGAGATGATCGGAGAGGTGCTGGGCGTTATGAAAAACCTTGCGGAAACCGGCATGACAATGATCGTTGTTACGCATGAAATGCGCTTTGCACGTGAGGTAAGCTCCCGTACGATTTTCCTGGATCAGGGTATCATTGCCGAGGATAAGCCGTCACGTGAGCTGTTTGACCACCCCGAAAATGAACGCTTGATTTCTTTTCTAAAGAAGGTTTTATGATTAAAAATTACATGTTTGAATATGGTGAAACCACCGTTTCCGTACCAGTTGATGAGAGCGATGTCATCGGTGAGCTGAAAGGCAAGAAAATCCCCACCATTGCTGACGAGGATCTTTGCGCCGTTCTGTATGAGACGCTGGATCACCCGATTGGCGCACTTCCACTTTGCGACAGTATTAAGCCGAATATGAAAGTGGCACTTGTTGTGAGCGATATTACGCGCTTTTGGATGCGGCAGGACAAGGTCATTCCGCACCTTATCAATTACTTGCTGGACACCTGTCATGTGCAGGTGGAGAATATTACCATAGTGATTGCAACGGGCACCCATCGCGGCGGCGATGAAGCAGAGATGCGCATGATCGTGACCGACCACGTGTATGACACGGTCAAGGTGGAAAATCACGATTGTCAGGCACCTGACCTGGTCTATATCGGCACAACCGATTATGACAATGCCATCCTTGTCAACCACACGGTGGCTACGGCAGATTATGTGATATGTCTTGGTGCAGCGACGCATCATGTCATGGCAGGCTATGGCGGCGGCAGAAAGAGTATTCTGCCCGGTGTCAGCGGTATAGCGACCATTATGAGAAACCATGCGCTTTCACTGGATCCCAAGCAGTTTGCCACCAACCCTGCCATCGGCTGTGGGAAACTGAAGGGCAATCCGATTCATGAGGACATGGTGCAGGCGGCATCGTTCCTCAAGAACCTTTTCATGGTCAACCTCGTCTGCAATGCGGAGATGGAACTTTCCTACATTTTCTCAGGACATTTCGTGAAGGCATGGGAAAAGGCCTGCGATATAGTGGACGAAATTTACAGACTTCCCATTAAGGAAAAAGCAGATGTCATTGTTGCAAGCTGCGGCGGTTACCCGAAAGATGAGTCGCTCTATCAGGGCACCAAGACGGTGGACAACATTATTTCGGGTATCAAGGACGGCGGCACGCTGGTGCTTTTGATGGAAGCGCGAAACGGCGGCGGTTCCCCTGACTATTTTGACTGGAGCCGGTATCTTGTCCACGGTGGATTTGAAGAGACGCTGCGCAATCATTTTACTGTCGGCGGCTATATCTTCTTCCTCAACTGTGAGCAGGCGAAGAAAATCAACATCTATCTTTACACCAAAGCGGCGGACAAAGAAATTCCGCTGATGGGTATACATGTGTATCATGACATGGACAAGCTTCTGGCCGATGCGAAGATCAGCGGGAAAAAAACCTATATTGTTCCCAACGGTGCAACCGTCATTCCCGTACTGGAGGAAAAAGAAAATGCCTGAATTAAGCCATCGCGTAGGATTATTTACGGACTCTGTGATTCGCCGCATGACGCGTATCAGCGACGCAACGGAGGGAAGCATCAATCTGTCACAGGGGTTCCCGGACTTTGATCCCCCGCAGGCGTTGCTCGATTCCCTCGCTGAAATGGCAAAGGGTGGGGAGCAGCATCAGTATTCTATTACTTTTGGTGCACAAAGCCTGCGCAAGTGTATCGCTGAAAAATATTCTCCGCTGTTCGGCCGCACGATCGACCCCGAAGAGGAAGTGGTCATCACCTGCGGCGGTACGGAGGCCATGATGGCGGCAATGATGACGGTCTGCAATCCGGGCGACAATGTCGTCATCTTCAGTCCGTTCTATGAGAATTATAGCGCTGATGCGATACTCAGTGGGGCAAACCCAATCTATGTTCCGCTCGTGCCGCCTGCCTTTGATTTTGACCGTAAGGCTCTTGAAGAAACTTTTCAGCAAAATGTCAAAGCCATCATCGTCTGTAACCCGTCCAACCCCTGCGGCAAGGTGTTCACCAAAGAGGAACTGAGCTATATTCTTTCCCTATGTGTTAAGTACGATGCCTTTATGATCACCGACGAGGTGTATGAGCATATCATTTTTGCTCCTGCCAAGCACACCTACGCGGCATCGCTGCCCGGTGGTGATAAGTATGTTATCACCTGCAACTCGCTATCTAAGACTTTTTCTATCACCGGCTGGCGCTTAGGCTTCCTCATCGCGGCGTCCGATGTTGCAGAAAACGTCAAGAAAGTCCACGATTTTCTGACGGTCGGCGCACCTGCTCCTCTACAGGAAGCGGTCTGCGCGGGCTTTTCTCTCGGGCAGCCATACTATGATAAACTTGTCGCCACGTACAGTAAGAAACGTAAAATCTTCTGCGACGGACTTGACTCCATTGGACTCAAGCATACCGTTCCGCAAGGCTCGTATTTTATCATGGTAGATATTTCCGATTTCCTTTCTAAAGACTATTTCAAAGGTTGGAGCGATCTCCAGTTCTGCGAATGGATGGTCAAAGAAGTCGGCGTCGCTGCCGTTCCGGGCTCAAGCTTCTTCCGCGAGGATGTGAACAACTATATCCGTCTCCACTTTGCGAGAAGTGAGGATTCTCTAAAAGAGGCGATTGCCAGACTGGGTAAGCTTCAGAAGTATCTTGCGTAAAAGAATGAATTAGGGAACCTCTGAATTAATTTGGATTAGCATAAAGACGGGGGATATTGTATAATAACAGCATCAAAGAAATGGTGGTGCAGGCAATGAACCAGGAAACATTTACGGACATGGAATACAACTTCCGAAAGAAGAAAACCAGGCGGGAAGAATTTCTGGAAATCATGGACGA
>JAKSSR010000078.1 GCA_024402995.1 Clostridia bacterium
TGTACATATCAGTATCGTTAGGGAGTTTGCAAAAGTCCGCAAAACACGGCAGTTTACGGCATTTTAGGAGGAAGAAATGAGCATTAAGATATTATTTATCTGCCACGGCAACATCTGCCGCAGTCCTATTGCGGAGTATGTCTTTAAGGATACGGTCCGTAGGGCGGGGCTCGAGGAGGCTTTTGAGATCGACTCTGCTGCCACAAGCCGTGAGGAAATCGGAAATGATATTTATCCCCCTGCGAAGGACGTTATGAAGGCCCACGGCATTGCGTTTGGGCGCCGGGGTGCACGTCAGATGACCAAGGACGATCTTGAACACTATGATTACGTAATTGCCATGGAATGGTACAATCTGAGAAATATGGCCCGTATGTTCGGCAATGAGGCTGTTAAAAAAGTGACGCTGCTTATGGACTATACTGACCGTCCCGGCGACGTCTCTGACCCTTGGTACAGCGGCGATTTTGAAACCGCATACAGAGATATTGCGGAAGGCTGTGAAGGTCTTTTCAGAAAACTGACGCAAAAAACAGAATAAGACGACTGTGAAGGGCTGCTTTCTCCGGATGTTTGTACAAAAAAATGCTTTCTTCGTAATCTATTAAGCCTTTGGAAATGGCAGAGAAGAGAGAAGACAAGCCTGATATAGACCGTCGCATTCGCTGCCGCAAGATGTATGAATACCAGCATAGTGTGATTATAGAGCGCCTTGCTGATAAATGCGTTATTCATTACGAAGAAATGAATGACGTAGTTAAGGCCATACCCTACGTGCCGACTCCGCGAACAATAACAATGAGACGGGAAGACGCCGAAAAACTTGGAGGTATTCTTGCAGAAAAATATATTGCGTCCTTTGAAGACATGATTTGCGCGGAATTTCTGGTGTCGGTCTCTATAGAAGAATGGTTTGACGGGGAAAAACTGAGAAGTTTCTGCGCTGAAAATGGTATAGAAATACAGATTGGCAGTACTGTATAATATTATTGGTTAATATTCAGCATTTCTGATCACACTATTGCAATGATTGTCAGTCAATCAGGGGGATAAACTATGGCTAAAAAAGACAGTATAGGGAAATTGCTTGAAAAGACTTCCGAAATTGGTGAAAAACTCGGTCAGAAGGCGGCTGCTCTGGGAGAAACTGCGAGCATCGTAGCCGGTGAAGCAAAAGAAAAGGCAAAAACTACTGGACAGTATGTCGGTGAAAGGGCGGCCCATATTAAAGATACGGCAATGATCCTGAAGGAAGAGGCTGAATTAAAAAGAACTGCTCTTGATCGTGAATTGGAGTCTGCAATCACTAACTACAACGAGGCTTATACGATTTTCAATGATAACGGCTTCAATCTTTATATGCAGAGAATGCGTGCTGCGGACGTTGTTGATAACGTCACGTCCTTAATTAACAGTATTGCAAATCATCCGAAGGAATTTGATTCGCAGTTTGAACTGATTAAATCAAATAAGCGTGTTTTTAAAAATAACTGCGATTTTGCTGAAAAGGAATTAAAGGCTGCAAGAGAATCGGCCGGGCAGGCCGGTGTCGGATTGGCTGCCGGAGCGACAGTTGCCAGTTTAGCCCCGACTGCAGCTATGTGGATTGCCACTACCTTTGGCACTGCTTCAACCGGTGCCGCGATTTCCACTTTATCAGGTGCAGCGGCAACAAATGCGGCCCTTGCATGGCTTGGGGGCGGCGCACTTGCAGCCGGCGGCACGGGAATTGCCGGAGGTCAGGCTCTTTTAGCGTTGGCTGGTCCCATCGGCTGGGGAATCGCCGGAGCATCACTTCTGACAACGATTATTCTGTTTACAAAGAATAAGAATAAAATTGCTTCAGAGAAAAATGAAGAAATAACGTCTATTAAAAATAATACGGAAACGATTCTGGAGAACAGTACTCTTATCTCCGGAATATTAAATGAAACAGTTTCATTGCGAGGTGTCTTAAACGAACAATTCCTGAAGTGCATCCCTCTCTACGGCAAAAACTATCCCGATTTAGCAGATGAGGATAAGCTTGTACTGGGAAACATGGTAAATAACACGTTATCATTGTCACAGTTGTTTTATAAGACAATTGCAGCCGCAGAGGAAGAAGCAGATGCTGAATAATTTACTGAGTGAATTTGGCAGTATGAGTCTTCAGGAGAAGATCTCATTCCTGATGGATCAGCGTAAACGGGTAAAAGAATCTTTGGATTATATATGGAATACGGTTTTCAATCTTCAGGATCAGGTCGAAGACTGCACTATTAATACGGTCGAGGTCAAAGCTGCTACCATTGTGCTTTTGCAGATGCTTAAAAACAAGGCATACGGAAAAAGTGCTAAGGATTATTCTGCGGATGACTGGAAAGAGCTGGTACTCAATTCTGTTGATATCAGCATCAACACGGACGGCGCCTCATACAGCGAATTCGTTTTTTCGCTCTATTACAGAGCCATTGATTTTACAATAGAAAGTTACAGGAGGCTGTACTTATCATGCCTTGACGAAGACTCGAAAGTGTTGCTTCCACTTGAGGAAATCCGTGAAAAACTGTCCGATTTATTAGCTGAATTCAGAGAGGCCGAAATTCCTGAAGTTAATTTTATCGAAGAGGCGGAGATGCTTTGCCTTGAAGCCTCAGTTCGTTTTGTCACTCTGCTGACTACCGCTGTGCTTCCTGCCCGCCAACAGGAGTTAATTGTTAACACCAGCGTCCTGTTATTTGAAATTGTACGATACAAGTTGTACGAACAGGAGAATACTCTTTTGGGGGAGTATATAGCCAATCAGCAAGAACTTAATGAGAGCCTGAAGAATAGATTTGACGTTTATTTTGAAGAATGCCAGAATGGTATAAACCTGTTTAATTCCGCATTGAATAAGATCATGAGTTCAGATGCTGAACTTTCATTTGACGGTTCGGTAGAACTCGCGGAGTTAATCGGAGTTGATAAGACCAAGTATCTCAAGTCCCGCCGGGAGGTAGATGCATTCTTTATGGACTAAGAACTGAGCATAATATAAATTGCGCTTGTATGCTTATCCTTGTGTACGATAGTTTTAAAAAAAAGTCTCGTTAAGTCTTATGCTACCAATGCATAAAAAGAAAGGTCAATAATGCCGATAATGACCTTTCTTTTTATGTTTTTTGACTCTGAACCGTTTAAATGTCAAACTCCTTTTGACATTGAGTGCATAAAATGGTTTAATTAAAAGATACCGCAAAGTACTATATTATTTTGCATATATATGAATGGAGAACATACATGAAAATATTCGAATTATTAAAGAACGACAAGCCTTCAATCAGTTTTGAAGTATTTCCTCCCAAGCAGAACTCCAATTACGAGTCCGTAAAGAAGGCTGCAATGGACGTTGCCGCCTTAAAGCCTAACTTCGTAAGCGTAACTTACGGCGCAGGCGGCGGAACCAGCGAATATACCATTAACATCGCTTCTGATATCCAGAAGAACTACGGCGTCACCTCCATGGCTCATCTTACCTGCATCAGCTCCGACCGTGCCACGGTCAGCACTCAGCTGGAAAAGATCAAGGCTGCCGGAATTGAGAACATTATGGCTCTTCGCGGAGACATTCCCGAAGACATGAAGGACTGTGACCTGAGCACTCTTGATTACACCCACGCTACCGATATGATCCGTGAGATCCGCAGCAAGGGTTATGACTTCTGCCTTGGCGGAGCCTGCTATCCTGAATGCCATCCGGACAGCGCGAACCAGAAGGAAGATCTTCAGGCACTTAAGGAAAAGGTCGACGCAGGCGTCGACTTCCTTACTACACAGATGATTTTCGACAACGACCTGTTTTTCAACTTTATGTACAAACTGAGAAACAGCGGCGTATTTGTCCCTGTCGTTCCCGGAATCATGCCCATTACCAACGCAAAGCAGTTGGCAAGGATCAAGACTCTTTCCGGTGCATATATGCCCCGCAAGTTCGTAAATCTCTGCGATCGCTTCGGCGATGACAAGCAGTCCATGGTCCAGGCGGGTATTGCTTACGCAACTGAACAGATCATTGACCTGTTCGCCAACGGCATCAATAACGTTCATATCTACACCATGAACAATCCTCAGGTTGCCGCAAAGATCCAGGAGAACTTATCCTCCATTATCGGCTAATGAGCAGTATTGTAAAAAGATACGACAAACTGAATATATCAAGACGCGAGGTTCAGTATTACGCCAAATGCAGCGAAATGACTCCCGAAGTTGAAACCATAATGAATGAGTGTATTGAGGAAGTCGCCCCTCTGCTCCAGCCTCAACTTTGCTATAGTCTCATCGACCGAACCACTATTGAAAGCTTCTTTGAACACGCCACGGAAGATTCGGCTTTCAGGGCATATATGGAAGGCTGCGATTCGGCGATACTGTTTACCGCCACTTTAGGATTCGGTTTTGACAGGCTTATTGCCAGATACGAAAAGCTTTCCATGGCTAAGGCTCAGATGCTTCAGGCCATAGGCGCTCAGCAGGTGGAAGAACTATGCGACCGTTTTTGTGCTGAAATGAAAGAACTGCATCCAACTTCAAAACCCAGATACAGCCCGGGATTCGGCGGCTTGAGTCTTACCAGCCAGGGGCTGATTTTCGGTCTCCTTCAGGTTCCCTTAAAAATCGGTGTAAGCCTTAATTCAAGTTATTTAATGAGCCCGTCAAAGAGCGTCAGCGCTTTTATTGCCATCAGATAGGCAGGCATTCTATCATAAATCAACATACGCGTTATCATATGAAAGACATCAGAAATCTCATCAGGAACAAAATAGTAGTATTCGACGGAGGCATGGGAACTCTACTGCAGAGCAAGGGACTCAAACCCGGGGAACTTCCGGAAAGATGGAATATAAGCCACAAGGATACTATAATCGGAATTCATAAGGATTATCTTGACGCCGGGGCAGAGATCACGACCACAAATACCTTCGGTCTCAACAGCCTTAAATACAGTCACGAAGAGATCCGCGAAATTGCCGCCGCTGCCGTTGAAAACGCAAGAATGGCCGGAGCGGAGATCGTCGCCTACGACATTGGCCCCTGCGGAAGAATGCTTAAACCCTGGGGTGATTTCTCCTTTGAAGATGCTGTAGAACTCTTTAAGGAGCAGGCGCTGCTTGCAGAAGAGCTTGGCGCTGATCTGGTCCTCATTGAGACCATGGCAGACAGTTATGAAACAAAGGCTGCACTGGTCGCCGTCAAGGAAAATACTAATCTTCCTGTCTTCGTTGACAACGCCTACGGCATGGACGGAAAGCTTCTTACCGGTGCTTCCCCCAAGGCAATGGTTGCTATGCTTGAAGGCCTTGGAGCAGACGCCATCGGTGCAAACTGTTCTCTCGGGCCCCGGCAGCTTTTAGGGATCACTGAAGAAATTGCTAAGTATGCCAGCGTTCCCGTTGTTATCAGACCCAATGCAGGTCTTCCGGCCATACGCGACGGAAAGACCTGTTACGATGTTGAAGCTGACGAATTTGCCCAGATCACTGCTTCTATGGCAGAACTGGGCGTCAGCGTATTCGGAGGATGCTGCGGCACGACTCCCGAACATATCAGACTTCTGCGCGAAGAACTGAAAAAAGTTCCTTTCAACTATGCCGGTGAAAAGTCCGAAACTCTCGTAAGTTCTTATGCTCAGGCAGTTCAGATCAGCAGTGCATTGAA
This sequence comes from Clostridia bacterium, assembly GCA_024402995.1. GTDB lineage: Bacteria > Bacillota > Clostridia > Peptostreptococcales > Anaerovoracaceae > JAKSSR01. The sequence goes on from JAKSSR010000078.1 coordinate 5,680, forward strand.
TGCCGCTCCCGTAATTGTCGGTGAAAGAATCAACCCCAGCGGGAATAAATTATTAAAGGCTGCCATAAACGGTCAGGACTGGGATTACGTAATTAAGCTCGGTCTTGAGCAGGAAAGCGCAGGCGCTGATGTCCTTGACGTCAACATGGGCCTTCCCGGAACCGATGAGGCTGCAAATCTTTCGAGAATAGTCTGTGAGATGCAGGCTGTTTCATCGATTCCTCTTTCTATAGACAGTTCCAACTATACGGCTCTGGAAAAGGCCGTCAGGTTGTATAACGGCAAACCCATTATCAATTCAGTAAACGGAACCAAGGAAAGTCTGGATGCCGTTCTTCCCATTGCGGCAAAGTACGGCGGAGTCCTTGTCTGCCTCTGCCTTGATGATGATGGCATTCCTGATGACGCAGAAGGGCGCTTTGCAATTGCAAAGAATATTGTCAATGCCGCCGCAAGTTACGGAATCAGCAAGAAGGATCTGATCTTTGATGCTTTGACTCTGCCTGTTTCTGCATCTCCTCTGGCTCCCGCCGAGACTCTGAAGACTCTCAGGCTTATCAGAGAAGAACTTGGCTGCAGCACCATTCTGGGTGTTTCCAACGTTTCCTTCGGTCTTCCCGGAAGAGCAAAGCTCAATGCTGCTTTCTTTGCGGAAGCATTGAACAGCGGTCTGTCCGCAGGAATCGTAAGTCCTCTGTCTGCGGATATCATGTCAAGCTATTACACTTTTCTTGCTCTTCACGGTCTTGATGAAGGCTTCGGCAAGTATATCAAATTTGCCGACAAGTTGGGAAAGGCAGCTCCTGTAAACACCGGCGCTACTCTTGATGAGAACATGGATCTTAAGACTTCAATCATCAAGGGCCTTAAGCGCCAGGCTTCTAAGGCCGCAAAAGAAGACCTGAAGACCATCGCTCCTTTGGACGTTATTGATACAGAAATCGTTCCGGCTCTCGATTACGTGGGAAAGGCCTACGAAGAAAACCGCATGTATCTGCCTCAGCTTCTTCTCAGCGCTGAAGCTGCGCAGGCTGCCTTTGAAGAGATCAAACTCAATGCGAAGCTTTCTCCCGACGGAGCGGAGACCGTTGCCAGGACTAAATTCGTCATTGCTACCGTTAAGGGCGACATTCACGATTTAGGGAAGAATATTGTAAAACTCCTTCTTGAGAATTACGGTTTTGACGTCATTGACCTTGGCAAGGATGTTCCTCCGGAAAAAATCCTTGAGGCTATTGAAGAAAGCGGAGCCTGCTTATGCGGTCTTTCCGCTCTCATGACCACAACGGTCCCTGCCATGGAACTCAGTATCAAGATGATAAAAGATAAGTTCCCTCAGTGTAAGATCGTCGTCGGAGGCGCTGTTCTGACTCAGCAGTATGCCGACAGCATAGGCGCTGATTTCTACGCCAAGGATGCCATGGCGACAGTAAGGTATTCAAAAGAAAATTCA
>JAKSSR010000079.1 GCA_024402995.1 Clostridia bacterium
AGGCGAACATAATGAAGAGTCAGAGTGAGTTAAAAAAGATGTCCGTCGGCGAACTTAAAGTAATGCAGGCTTTGTGGACTATTGACGGCAAGGCAAGCCGCAAAGATATTGAGAGGGTTTTGTGTGAAGACCATGCAATGGCAAGCACCACGCTGCTCACCTTTCTTTCAAGACTGGCAGAGAAGGGTTTCATTAAAGTTGAAAAAATCGCTAATGCAAATATTTATTCCGCTTTGGTTGAACAGCACGACTATCTTCGCAGCGAAAGCAGAGATTTTATCAGAAATACGTGCGGCGGAAGCATGTCTGCCTTTGCGTCGGCACTTTGTGACAGTGACATCAGCAGGGAAGAACTTCTTGAATTGAAAAAATATCTTGAGGAGATCCGCTGATGAACAGTTTTTTCAGATGGGCGACTTCCCTGGTTTTCGGTGCTGTCATTGCCTACGTAACTTGGACAAAAGAAGATGTGAACAATTCTGAGACGGAAAAACCTCTGCAGAGAAAATACGGGTCTGTTATTGCACCAAACCTTTTAATGACTTTCATTCTGCTCATGTTTGCCGCCGCTGCCATATCATCTGATGTCAGATTTTCCTTTGATTCGCTGTTCCCGCTGATCTGCGGAGTATTTATAAGCATTGGGTTATTTTTTGCACTGTTCATATTGCTTTTGCCCGTATTGCGGAAGTATGTTTCTGCAAAAGCCATTGCTTTGATGTGGCTGCTCCCAAACTATTTATACATTACGGTGCAGAACTATATGGTCTTAGACAAACCGCGATTCGTATTTGATATGGGGAATGTACCTATGCGTACAGTTTCTCTTATTTGGATCAGCGCAGCTGCATTGGTTTTTACTGCCTATGTAATCAGACATTTTATTTTCAGATTCAAACTCCTTCGTCATGCAAAGCCTCTTGGATGCGGAAAGGTGCCCTTTCTTTGGGAAAAGATGCAGACGGACTATGAATTTAAGAAGCCCTGTATAAAGATCGTAACTTCGGGTAATACTGCGACCCCCATTTCGGTAGGCCTTTTCAGACATACAATGGTTTTGGTCCTTCCTCATACGGATTATACAGAGGATGAATTAAAGCTCATATTTAAACACGAATTGATTCATATCATCCGTTCAGACAGCCAGATCAAATTATTCATTGCTTTCTGCAACGCTGTATGCTGGTTCAATCCGCTCATGTGGATCGCAATGAAAAAATGCTCAGAGGATCTGGAGCTTTCCTGCGATGAATACGTTATTGAAGATTGCAGTAAAGTGGAGAAGGATCTTTACGGCAATTTGATACTCTCTGCTGTCGGAAATGAGACAGGCTTTACCACCTGTCTTTCTGCCGGTGCAGAAGCACTAAAATACAGACTGACAAATATCTATAAGCCTAAGCGCCGGTTCAAAGGCAGCATTATAGTCGGTACTGTAATGGCTGCAATGCTTTTGCTTAGCGGGAATATTGCCTTTTCCTATAATCATCAGTCTTTAGCTGAAGTCTTTGCCGGAAACGTAAGTGAGGTAAATATTGATCCCAGTTATATTTCAATGGGCGAGGACAATTCATATAAGGCTTATTACTGCAATGATCCTGACGTTTTAGATGATTATCTGATGGACCTGAGTATCTGCCAAGTAAGCGGGTATTACAGCGATATGGACAATGAAGGCAAGCACCTGTATTGCCATTATCAGACTGACAAGGGTCTAGTTGTAGTTTGTCTTGATGATAACACCCTGGAGTACAGCCCACTGTACACAGCTGGGCGGAAAGAATCACGTACTTATTATCTTGATGAAGCGGTTGATTGGGATCACATCATGTCAATAATTTCATTATCTCCTTTGGAGGAAGAGGCTGAGCCGGATCTTTAACATTATGTGGCCCTTGGTTATCTGTATATTATTAAAAACTTCTTTATGAAAATAACTTTTCGTGTTATGATAAATTGTTAGTTTGATAACCATTCCAAGGAGGAATCATATATGCTTGAAAAACTGGAAAAAATCCGTGAAGCCGGTCTTGCAAAAATAGCCGAAGCTGCGGATCTTAACGCCCTTGAGGCTGTCAGAAAGGACCTGACAGGCAAGAAGAGCGAACTTCAGGAGGTTCTCAAGAGCCTCGGTACCATTGAACCCGAACAGCGTAAGACCGTCGGACAGATGGCCAATGTCATCAAGAACCTGTTTGCCGAAAAGATCGAAGAAAGAGAAGGCCAGCTGGTCGCTTCCACTTCCGCAGTCGAAGGCGAGATCGACCTTACGCTTCCCGGCATCACCGTTCCCGGCGGCGCTCTTCACCCCATTACCCAGATGTGCTACGACCTGAATGACGCATTCAGATCCTTAGGCTTTGAGATTTACAGCGAAGACGATATCAGCAGCGAAAAGTATGCATTTGATAATCTTAACTTCCCCGCAGACCATCCTGCACGTCAGTCCATGGATACTTACTGGATCGACGGTACTGAAGACAAGGAAGGCTGCGACAGACTTTGCCTCAGACCTCATCTTACCGGCGGTTCTGTCCGTCATCTCCTTGAAGTAGGCGCTCCCGCAAGATTCGTATATCCCGGCCGTGTTTACAGAAATGAGACTACCGATGCACGTCACGAAAGAGCTTTCTTCCAGTATGAAGCACTCATCGTTGACAAGGACATTTCCTTCAGCTCCGGCAGAGTTATGATCGAAACTATTCTTGAGAAGGTCTTCGGACGTAAAGTCAATGTCCGTATGAGAGAAGGCTTCTTCCCCTTTACCGAGCCCGGATATGAGATCGACATGGAATGCCTCCTTTGCGGCGGCAAGGGCTGCAGAGCATGCAACCAGGCAGGCTGGATCGAAGTCATGCCCGGCGGCGTCATTCATCCCAACGTTCTCCGTTCCGCAGGCCTTGATCCCGACGTCTGGACCGGTTTCTACACCAACATCGGTCTCGACCGTCTTGTCATGATGCGCTACGGCGTTGACGACGTTCGCTATTTCCACAGTGCAGATTTAAGATTCCTTGAGCAGTTCAAGTAGGAAAGGGGGCAACTTATGAATATTTCACTTAATTTCGTTAAAAGATTTGTTGATCTGCCCGCAGACCTTGCACCTGCTCAGATCGCATACGACCTTACAATGAGAACTGTTGAGGTCGAAGAAGTTACCAGCACAGCCGACAAATTCCACGACATCGTTGTAGGCGAGATAAAAGAAGTCAAGGCTCATCCCAATGCAGACGCACTTCGTATTTGTATGGTTGACTGCGGCGTAGGCGAACTGAAGCAGATCGTCTGCGGAGGCTCCAACCTTACCGTCGGCCACAAGGTCTGTGTATCCAAACCCGGCGCAGTCGTTTACTGGCACGGTGAGGGAGAACCCGTTGTGATCAAGGAAAGCAAGCTTCGCGGAGAAGCTTCCTACGGTATGATCTGCGGTGCTACTGAAGTATTCCTTGCAGATGTATACCCACCTAAGGACGAGCACGAGATCGTAGACTTTACCGAGCTTGGCGTTGATTGTCAGGTCGGGCAGTGCGTTGCTGAAGTCGCAGGTCTTGATGACATCATTCTTGAAGTCGACAATAAATCCCTTACCAACAGACCCGACCTTTGGGGACATTACGGCGTTGCAAGGGAACTTGCCGCTATCTACAAGCTGCCTCTTAAGCCCCTTGCATCTGCGATTCCCACCGGTCTGCCTGAATACTCCGTTGAAATCAAGGCAGAAGCCCAGTGCCCGAGATATACAGGAACTCTCATCGAAAACGTCAGTGTTAAGGAATCTCCCATGTGGATGAAGACCCTTATTACCAACGGCGGTATGAGACCCATCAATGCTCTCGTTGATATTACCAATTTTGTCATGATGGCTGTAGGACAGCCCATGCATGCCTTTGACAGTACCCACGTGGAAGGCAGCAGGATCATTGTGAGAAGTGCTGCTGCAGGCGAAAAGCTTATGCTTCTGGATGAGCAGTATCTGGATCTGGCAGAAGGTGATCTTGTTATCTGCGATGCAGAAAAGCCCATGGGCCTTGCCGGCATCAAGGGAGGAAAGAATGACTCAATTCTTGACGATACCACCAGCGTTCTTCTTGAGGTCGCAACTTTCACAGCCCCCGGGATACGCAAGACTTCCAGAAGATTTGCGGAAAAGACCGATGCATCCATGAGATATGAGAAGGGCCTTGATACTCAGCGTGTTGATCAGGGGCTTGCAATGGCATTGGAGCTTTTCAAAGAGATCTATCCGGAATGCAGGATCACTGCGTTCAAGGATGTCAATCCGATGAAGACAGAGCGTGCGAAGATAGATGTTACTCAGGAATTCCTCAACATCCGTCTGGGAAAAGTCCTCACTCAGGAACACATTGAAGACACTCTCCGCAGACTCGGATTTGATACTGAGTTTGATGGTACCACATATCACTGCATAGCACCTACCTGGCGTTCTACCGGCGACATCTCAATGAAGGACGACGTCCTCGGAGACCTGGCAAGACTTATCGGTTATGAGTATTTTGAAGCCAAGCCTCTGCCCGTAAGCTTTGAACACTCTGTAAAGCAGCCTGCTCAGGAAATGGCAAGAGCGCTGCGTGAATACCTGGCATTCCGCTGCGGTTTCTATGAAATTTTCACTTATCCCTGGATAGACGAGAAGTTCATCAAGGCTGCAAGGTTCAGTACAGAAGACTGTGTCAAACTGGCAACTCCCCCTGCGCCCGAACTTTCCTGTCTGAGAACGTCGCTCATTCCCGGAATGCTTGAGGCTATTGATAAGAATGTTCATAACTATGCGGAATTCAACCTTTTTGAAGCTGCGCAGGTATTCCAGAAGGGCGAATATCATCCTTCTTCTGAGGATGAGACTCTTCCCGTCCATAAGAACATGCTCACAGGCGTAAGAGTCGGCAGCGATGCGAAAAAGCTTTTCTTTGAGGTAAAGGGTGTTATTGAAAACATGCCTTCATACTGCCACTTCGAGGCTCTCAGCTTCAAACAGGTTGAGAAGCCCTGCTGGGCAGATGAAAAGGTCTGGCTCAACGTCATGAGCGGCAAGCAGGTAATCGGCGCCATCGGCCTCATTTCCTTCGCAGCTCTCACAGACGCCGGTATTAAGAGGACTCAGGCCGCAGCCTTTGAAATCGATACAAAGATGCTCAAGGCATTCCCGTCCAGAACCAATGAATTCAAGCATCTTCCTCAGTTCCCCCTCGTTGAGAAGGATCTCTCCATGCTTGTCAATGAATCAGTGACCTGGTCACAGATCTCCGAAGCCATCAAGTTCATGGTCAAGGAACTGAAATTCGTTGAAGAATACCACGGCGAACAGGTTCCTGCCGGAAAGAAGTCCATTATGCTCAGCGTCAAGATCGGCAACGATAACGCTACCATGACTTCTAAGGAAATCGACAAGAAGATGGCCGCCATCATCAAAAATCTGCAGAACAAGTGCGGCGCTGAACTCCGTGAGTAATAACTTAAGATTTGAAATGGGAGGGGATATCCCTCCCATTTTTGTGTATTAAAAGATGAGCAAAAAAACGTTTAAAACTGCATTTATAAATACTTTGCCCATAATGACGGGATATGTTTTCCTGGGCTTTGCTTTTGGGCTGCTCATGAAAACCAAGGGCTTTCCCACCTGGCTTCCGGTTATCATGAGTCTGGTAGTGTATTCCGGCGCTATGGAATATGCTGCCGTGCCGGTCCTCGCCCAGGCCTTTAATCCTGTCGGTTCTTTTATTTTGGCGATCATGCTCAGCGCAAGGCACCTCTTTTACGGACTTCCCATGCTTAAAAAGTACGATGGCACAGGTGCCGTAAAGCCTTTTCTCATTTTCGGTCTTACCGATGAGACTTTCTCTCTCCTGTCTGCTTCTGACGTTCCCAATGGTCTTGAGCCTAAGGCGTACTATACCGCTGTTACCTTACTTGACTATTTCTATTGGTGTTTCGGAAGTTTCATAGGAGCAGTATTCGGAGGCATGGTAAAATTCAGCGCGGATGGCCTTGATTTTGCCCTTACTGCGCTTTTCATTGTTCTCTTCGTTGAACAGTTAAAGAACAAAGAGGGAAAAATCAGCGGATCAGCAGGGCTTATTCTTTCGGTCATTGCTCTGGCTGTTTTCGGAAAGGGCAATATGGTCATCGCTTCCATGGCCCTGATCCTTGCAGCTTTGCTGTTATTGAAGAAGGTGATAGTCAATGAGTAATATGCAGATGTTTTGGACTATCATCATTATTGCTGTGGCTGTTCAGACAACACGCTGGCTCCCTTTTTTGTTTTTCAAGGACAGCGATCGGCTGCCTGATGCCATAACTTACCTGGGTAAGGTGATTCCTGCAGCTATGATGGGTATGCTTGTGGTATATTGTTATAAGGATTACGATTTTGCATCCATTTCTTCAGCTTTGCCTGCTGTTATTGCCGGCCTTGGATGTGCCTGTATTCACTTGTGGAAACGCAATACTATTCTCAGTATTGCTGTGGGCACTGCTTTATATATGATTTTGCTGAGATTGTTCTAAGGAGGCTATTATGGAAAAATCCAAGGTCGTTCTGGTCCCATGCAGTTCCTATGACGAAGAAGCTGTTTATAAAGCTCTTTCAGCAGGCATCAATGCTGCGGGGGGCCTGCATTCCTTTGTAAGTCCCGAAGAGAAGATCCTGATCAAACCTAATTTTCTTGCTCCTTCAGAAGCGGAAAAAGCAATAACGACTCACCCTTCTGTTATAAAAGCAATGTGCAGAATACTCAGTGAGGGAGGCTGCAGGAACGCAGGGGTAGGGGACTCCCCTGGAGGCGGAAGCAGCAAGGCAGCCATGAATAAGCTTCACCTTTCTGAAGATGAATTGTACGGTGTCCGTATGCTTGCAATGTCAGAGGAAACTGTCGTTCATTTTGATGCAGGTAAGGTATGCAAAGACTTTCATTTCTGCAG
>JAKSSR010000008.1 GCA_024402995.1 Clostridia bacterium
ACCTGAAGAAAGGAAATACATTATGGAAAACATTCTCGGCGTCATTGGCGGAATGGGCCCCATGGCCAGCAAGCTCTTTTACGAGATGGTCACTCTTAAGACCGTTGCACACAAGGATCAGGATCACATCAATATGGTCATACTGAGCCATGCCACCATGCCTGACAGAACCGGCGCGATCCTCAGCGGAAATACAGAGGAACCTCTCAAGCTTCTCCTTGAAGACAGCAAGACACTTGAAAGCCTCGGCGCAAAGGCAATTTGCGTAACCTGCAATACAGCACATTATTTTATGCACCAGATCGCCGACGGCAAAATGGTCAGCACTCCCATCATCAGCATGATACGCGAAACCGCAAAGCGCATGGGTAAGCTCTTCCCCGGTGAAAAGGTCGCTATCATGGCAACTGACGGCACGGTTAAAAGCGGTCTCTATCAGAAAGCTCTTGAGGCAGAAGGCGTTATTCCCTATACTCTCTCCGAAGAGAATCAGAAGAATACCATGCATCTTATCTACGACTACGTAAAGGCAGGACTTCCCGCAGATCCTGTGGCTTTTGCCGCAGTTGACGCAGAACTGAAGTCTTCCGGCTGCAAGGCTGTTCTCATGGCCTGCACCGAGCTTTCCGTAATCAAGGCAGACCAGCATCTTGGTGATTTCTACGTAGACCCCATGGAAGTTATGGCAGAATGTGCCGTTGAATTCATGGGCAAGGAACTTGTTAAATAAAAAAGGAGAATACAAATGGGTCTTGAAAAAAACTGCGGACTTGACCTCTGGTCCAAGTATCAGAGCGGCGAAAGAAACCTGATTACCGACGTCCCCGGCGTTACCGTAGGACACTGCACCATTCAGAGCGAAGATCATAACATCAATACCGGCGTTACCGCCATTCTGCCCCACCAGGGAAATATGTTCAGAGAAAAACTTTTCTGTGCATCTTCTATTATTAACGGTTTCGGCAAGAGTGCGGGCCTGGTACAGGTCGGAGAACTGGGAACTCTCGAATCCCCCATTTTCCTGACTAATACTCTTTCCGTAGGAACTGTCCTCACCGCAGGCGTTAAATATATGCTGGATCAGAATCCCGAAATCGGCGTTTCCACCGGTACCGTAAACGTTGTCGTCGGTGAATGCAACGACGGCGGCATGAATGACATCCGCGGAATGCATGTTAAGGAAGAACATGTCTTTGAAGCGATCAAGAACGCTGACGTGACCTTTGAAGAAGGTGCTGTAGGCGGCGGCACAGGCATGAACATGATGGGCCTTAAGGGCGGCATCGGCTCTGCATCCAGAGTTCTGAAGATCGGTGAAAAGGAATTTACCGTCGGCGCCCTCTGCATGACCAACTATGGCACCGATAAGGACCTGACCATTGGCGGAGATCACATCGGAAGAAGGATCGTAGAGGCAAAGAAGGCAGAAGACAAGGGCTCCTGCATGCTCATTATCGCTACCGATGTTCCTCTCATCGACCGTCAGCTGAAGAGACTTGCCAACAGAGCTGCTCATGCTCTGGCAAGGACCGGATCCTATTCCGGCAACGGAAGCGGCGACGTAGCTATTGCTTTTTCCACCGCCAACAAGATCGAGCATTTCAATACCCAGCCCTTTATGCAGCTTGAAATGCTTTACGACGATGATATTTCAGGTCTGTTCAATGCTACTGTTGAAGCTCTTGAAGAAGCACTCATCAGCTCCATCTATCATGCAAATACCATGGAAGGCATCAGAGGCAAGAAGCTTCACAGCCTGAGAGATTTCCTGTAAGCGAATAAGCCAAAATTACCATTTTTGCAGGTCCGGAAAAAATTTTTCCGGACCTGTTCGCATTTTTGTTCGTGTGGAAAACAAACAGTTTTCCACATTCCCGACAAAGCGCAGAAATTCAACGTTTTGCGAAGAATTGGAAAATTAAGGAAAGTGGAAATCCACGTGTTTTCCACCGCCTCCTGTGGAAAAGTAAAAGTCCGATAAAGCTTGAAATTGCAAGGCTTTCAAACAATCAGAAATTCGTCAAGTGCCAGGTTTTCCACAGGCTTGTGGGAAAATGCATGTTCTTTTTTGTTCAAAAAACAAGAAATTGGATTTTTCAAGGTTTTCAGCGTTTTCCACAAGTTTTCCACAGCTTTTTATGCACGCAAAATGTATTTTTTGTTGCCGCAAAAATGGTAATTATCACGGACTTGTGAAAAGCTATGGCCGATTGTATAATTAAAAACAATTGATAAACGGAGAACAAACAAATGGCTAATACACAGGGCTCCAAGGGAGATTATTCCCAGGGTAGCATTTCCAAAACAGTAATACGCATGGCGATTCCCATAACTTTGGCGGAACTGGTCCACGTTTTATACAATCTGGTCGACCGCATGTACATCGGTCACATTAAGGACGTAGGAACTGCAGCTCTGTCCGGCGTGGGCATCGCTTTCCCCCTCATCACCCTCATCGGTGCTTTTGCCAATCTGTGCGGAACGGGCGGCAATCCACTGTGCTCTATCGCCAGAGGTGAAGGTAACAATGAAAAGGCTGCCCGCATATTAAAGAGCGCCTTTACCATGCTCCTTATTTCCGGCGCTGCTCTTACGATCGTAATGTTTCTCTTTGCGGAACCTCTTCTGGGCCTTATGGGCGGTGATGCCGAGACCTTGCCTTATGCTCTTGATTATTTCAAGATCTACGTCATAGGTATTATCCCCGTTCTCATCAGTCTTGGTATGAATCCCTTCATAAACGGTATGGGATTTACCAAGGTCGGCATGGGTACCGTCCTGATCGGCGCAGCTCTCAATATCGCTCTGGATCCCTTGTTTATTTTCACTTTGGACATGGGCATCAAGGGTGCTGCCATTGCTACGGTCATTTCTCAGACTGTCAGCGCTATTTGGGTCATCGTATTCCTTACTGGACGCAGGACCCTGCTGAAGCTGGACGGCCTTGCCGTAGACAGGACAGAATCGGGACGCATAATAAAGCTGGGCGTCACCGGTTTCATGTTCAAGTTTTCCAACAGCGTGGCTCAGGCTATAGTCAATATGACCCTGAAGGAATTCGGCGGAGCCGCAAGCACTCTGTATATAGGCGCAATGTCCATAATCAACTCCCTCCGCGAGGTTGTCATGATGCCTATTTCCGGCATTACCACTGCGGCTGTCCCTGTAATGAGCTTCAACTACGGTGCAAGGCTTTACAGCAGAGTGAAGAAGACCATCAAGTTCATGTTCGGCTCCAGCTTCATCTATAATCTTGCCGCATGGGCTCTGGTCATGTTCCTGCCTGTTCCTCTCATTAAGATCTTCACCACCGATCCTACTCTCATCAGCACGACAGTCACCTGTCTGCGGGTATATTTCGGGGTTTATTTCCTCATGACCATGCAGTCCAGCGGTCAGAACACCTTTATTGCTCTAAATAAGCCTAAGTTTGCGGTGTTCTTCTCCACTCTCAGAAAACTGATCCTCATAGTTCCCTTTACCATTATTCTTCCCAGAGTCGGTTTCGGGGTCATGGGTGTTTTCTATGCGGAAATGTTCTCACAGATCATCGGTGCGACGGCCTGCTTCGCAACTATGATCTTTACCCAGTACAGAAAGCTTCCCGAAGATGCGGTTAAATCCCAGGAGTAAAACATGTCAACAGTCAAACTTTATCAGCAAGATGTTTACAAGAAGAGCGGTGAGCTTTGTGTTGAGCGCTTTGGCGAAGACGCAAAGGGACGCAGATTCATTGTCTTTAAAGAAAGCTTTTTCTTCCCGGAAGGCGGCGGTCAGCCCTGTGATCTGGGCATTGCCGGCACAATGAAGGTCGTAGATGTGCTGGAGGACAAGGCCACCGGCGACGTTCTTCACTATGTTGACGCCTTTGAAGACGACCTTGCCGAAGGAACTCTTCTCCACTGTGAGATCGACTGGGCAAGACGCTTTGATCACATGCAGATGCACTGCGGTGAACATATACTCTCAGGTGCCTTTTATCGCCTTTTTAAGGCCGAAAACAAGGGCTTTCACATGGGTGATGACTACATGACCGTCGACATGCTTTTCCCCCCGGAATTTGACGGAGATCCCAGAGACGCCGGCGAAGCTGCCGAGTATGAAGCAAACAGGACCATCTGGGCCAATGTTCCCATAAAGACCTATTATTACGAAACAAGAGAAGAAGCCAACGCTCTTCCCTCCAGAAAGAAAATCGCCTTTGACGAGGACATTTCCATGGTCGTCGTAGGTGATCCTGAGGATCCCATGGACTGCTGCCCCTGCTGCGGAACTCATCCCGGACGTTCCGGTGAGATCGGTCTGGTCAAGGTGATCAAATGCGAACCAAATAAAGAGTATTACCGCTATACTTTGAAGTCCGGACGCTTTGCTCTTGCGGATTACCGCTTTAAACATGAAATCGCTACCATGGTCGGCAACCGTTACAGCACCAGCCTTGACCGGCTGGAAAGGGCCATGGACAAAGCGGAGGCCGAAAACAACGATGTAAGACGTGAGCGGTCTCTTCTGAAGAAATCGCTTATAAACGCTGAAGTGACAAAACTCAAAGCTCTGATCGACGCTCCCTGCCATAAGTCCTACAGAAGCGCAAGCTACGCTATTTTCAGTCCCGATGACCTTCAGTCCTTTGCCAAGGACCTGGATCCTGTGCTTAAAGGCGTGCTGATCCTTGTTTCCGAAAAGGCCAATACGGCGGTCATTCTCTCCGACGGCAAGGTAAACGCCGGTAAGCTGGTTAAGGAAAATGCGTCCATCTACCGCGGAAAGGGCGGCGGAAGCCCCAAGCTGGCAAGGGCGATTTTTGACAGCAAAGAAAACCTGGAACTCTATCTGGACCTTATAGAAAAACATCTCAGATAATCAATTATCCCCTCGGAAATATTCGAGGGTTTTCTTTTTTTCGGAAGAACTTTTGTGAGGCAAAATCTGTTTCGGCGCAGTTGCTCATATTGCCGAAACTTCAGAATAAAGACAAACCCCAAGATGTGTTTTTACTTTGCGCACGCGTGTCGCTATTTTGCAAACTTTTTTCCCAAATCACTTGAAATTATTGGTTTTAGTCTTTATAATTTCCATTGTTCGCCGCAAAAAGCGACGATAGTATAAGTGCTGCAAAATGCACATTTAGGAGGAAAACAACATGAAGAAAGTTTTAGCCATCGTCATGGCTATGGCAATGATTTTCGGCCTTGCTGCTTGCGGCTCCGCAGAAGCAGGCAAGGACGGCGATACCGTTTACGTCGGTATCTATGAACCCCAGACCGGCGACAACGGCGCAGGCGGTAAGCAGGAGATCCTCGGAATCCAGTATGCTAATTCCATCTGCCCCACTGTTGAACTGGGCGGCAAGACCTACAAGGTCGAACTCGTTATCGCTGATAACGAATCTTCCAACGACAAGGCAGTTTCCGCAGCTACCAAGCTGATCTCCGCAGGCTGCTCCATCGCTCTCGGTTCCTACGGTTCCGGCGTCTCCATGGCAGCTGCTGATACCTTCGAAGAAGCAGGCGTTCCTGCTATGGGTATCTCCTGCACCAACGCTCTTGTCACTGCTGACAACGACATCTACTTCCGTATATGCTTCATCGACCCCGACCAGGGCACCATCGATGCTAACCTGATCAACTCCATGGGCATCAAGAACGTTTACGTTCTGTCCATGCTTGGTGAAGACTACGGCAGCGGCCTTGCATCCTACTTCCAGAAGGAAGCTGAAAGACTTGGCATGACCGTCACCGCAGACTCCTTCCCCGAAGGAAACTCCGACTTCACCTCTTATCTGACCAATGCTAAGAACGCCGGCGCAGAAGCAATCTTCGCTCCCTGCTCCACCGGTTATGCTCAGCAGATCATCGCTCAGTCCGCAGCAATGGACTTCATCGTTCCCCTCGTCGCAGGCGATACCTGGGACAGCGGCGTAATCTCTGATGCTTGCGCAGCTACCGGCAAGGACGTTCAGGTCTATTGCTCCACCTTCTACGCTGAAGGCAAGGACGTTGAATTTGAAAAGGCTCTTAAGGATTGGATCAACGGCGACCAGGACAACCTGAAGAACAACGCAGGTTCCGACGAACTCTCTGCTGTAACCCTCCTGGGCTACGACGCATACATGGTCGCTATCGAAGCTCTCAAGGCAGCTGACAGCGCAGATCCCAAGGCAGTCAAGGAAGCTCTTCCCGGAGTCAACTACACCGGTATCACCGGCGAAATCAAGTTCAAGGAAGGCGGAGATGCTGATCGCCACGATGCATTCATCAAGACTTACAGCAGCGAAACCCAGACTCTCGTTTACTACGATCTGTTCAGCTTCTAAAGCTCACCATTAACATTTGAGTTTCTAAAACATGGCGGAAGTTTCGGCTTCCGCCATGCTTTCATAAAGAAGACGGTGAAAAACCGTCGTAAAAAAGAAGGGAAAACCTCCTATGGTCGAATTTCTCCATAACAATCTGGCCTACCTTATAAACGGTATTTCAGTAGGCGGCCAGTATGCGCTGATTGCCATCGGCTATACAATGGTCTATGGCATCCTGCGCCTCATCAACTTCGCTCACGGCGACGTATTCATGATCGCCGGCCTCATGGTCGTTTATATGTCCACTGTTCTTCCCATGTGGCTGACCATTGTCTTAACATTGATTATGACAGCCGTTCTCGGCTTTTTCATAGAACGCATAGCGTACAGACCTCTGCGTTCCGCTCCCAGAATGTCAGTAATGATCTCCGCCATCGGCGTCAGCTATCTTCTCCAGAACTGCGCCCTTTATTTCACCGGCGGTCTGGCACAGAGCTTCCCCTCTATCAGTTTTCTCACTAAACCGGTAAATATCTGGGGCACCTCTGTAATCATGGCCAAGGTCATTACTCCGTTCCTTACTTTGATCCTCATTTTCCTCTTGCTCTTCCTCATAAAGAAGACCAAGATCGGCATGGCCATGCGCGCAGTCAGCAAGGACTTTGAAACAAGCCAGCTCATGGGTATACGTATAAATCTGGTAATCAGTGTTACCTTCATTATCGGATGCCTGCTTGCCGCCATCGGCTCTATTCTTTACTTCACCTGCTATCCTTCCGTACAGCCCACCAGCGGCGGCATGCCCGGATTAAAGGCATTTGTAGCGGCAGTATTCGGCGGTATCGGAAGTATTCCCGGTGCGGTCATCGGCGCCTTCATCATCGGTATCTGCGAAAATATCATCAAGGGCGGCGCTTCCATTTTCGGTATTCAGACAAACGGCTGGACCACCTTCTCCGACGCTTTCTCCTTTGCGCTTCTCATCGTCATTCTCATGATCAAGCCCACAGGACTCTTCGGCGAAAAGTCCACAGACAAGGTATAGGGGGCTGCCATGGAAACATTAAACAACAAGAAAAGGAATCCCAATACTATACCGGCTATTATCTGTCTGGCAGCAGTTGTAGTGCTTCTGCTCCTTCTGGACAACGTTCTCCCTGCCAATGAGTTCACCCTCATGCTGATCCCGGTCCTGAAGAAATCCGCGATTTACGCTCTCCTGTGCGTATCTATGAACCTGCTCAACGGCTTCACCGGTCTTTTCTCCCTGGGCCAGGCTGGCTTCATGCTCATCGGAGCTTACACTTACGCAATCATCAGCATCCCCGATGCTGACAGAGATACAGTCTACATGTACTCCGAAGGTTCTGACGTTACTTTCTCCATTCCCGAAATGCTTGGAAACGTCATCGGAAAGAACGCAGGCAACTTTTTCGGAGCTATCATCTGCATTATTCTCGCAGGTTTGGTAGCAGCAATTTTCGCCGCACTCATCGGCATCCCCGTACTGAGACTTAAGAGCGACTATCTTGCCATTGCCACCCTGGGCTTTGCGGAAATTATCCGCGCAGTCTGCCAGTGGGACAAGCTTGAACGCATTACCAGCGGTTCCTTCCAGCTGAGAAAATACGTAGACTTCGGTGACATGAAGCTGCAGCTGGGCGGAATGACCATCAAGTTCTCATCTCTTTTCCCGTATCTTATTGCAGGTCTTTCCATTCTCTTCATCGTAGCCTTGATCAACTCCACCTACGGCAGAGCATTCAAGGCTATCCGCGATGATGAAGTTGCAGCAGAAGCCATGGGCATCAACCTGTTCAAGCACAAGATGCTGTCCTTTGTCGTTTCCAGCTTCTTCGTCGGTGTAGGCGGAGCGCTTCTGGCAATGTATCAGACCACCATTCAGGCATCTCCCTTTAAGTCAGCAATGACTTACGAGATCCTGCTCATCGTCGTTATCGGCGGTATCGGTTCCATCTCCGGTTCCTGTATCGGCGCCTTCCTCTTTACCGCGTGCAACGAGTGGTGGCTCCGCTTCCTGGACAGCGGCTCCATCAATCTCTTCGGAAACAAGATGAGCGTACCTTTCTTCCGCGACGGTTTCAGAAAGGTCATTTTCTCCGTTATCATCATGGTCGTCGTTCTCTTCTTCTCCAAAGGCATTATGGGAGATAAGGAGATCAGCTTTGCCGGAATGGGAGCCAAGTTAAAGGCACTGTCCGGAAAGTCCAAGAAGGACAAGAAGGTCAAGGAGGAGGCTTAAAATGGAAGAAAAGAAGAATATCCTCCGTCTGGAAAACGTAACAATGCAGTTCGGCGGCGTCGTAGCAGTCAACGACTTCAGCATGGAAGTCAATAAGGGCGAGATAGTTGCCCTCATCGGCCCCAACGGCGCAGGCAAGACTACTGCATTCAACGTCATTACCGGCGTATATCAGCCCACCAACGGTTTGGTCACCTTCGAAGGCGAGACCATTATCCGCAATCATCCCCAGGGCAAAATGAAGAAGCTCTACAAGGGTGAACACGCAGAGACTTACGTAAAAGAGTCCTGCATAGATCCGACTCCCGACCACGTTACCAAACTTGGTATGGCAAGAACCTTCCAGAACATCCGTCTCTGGAAGTCCCAGACCGTATTTGAGAACGTTCTCATTGCAATGCACCTTCACAAGGAAAGCAATTTCTTTACGGCTGCTTTCCACCTCAACAAGAAGGAAGAAGCCGCTCAGCGGGAAAAGGTCCTTGAGCTTCTGCGCTATGTGGGACTTGAAGACGTTAAGGACGAAATGGCTACAAGCCTTCCCTACGGCAAGCAGAGAAGACTGGAGATCGCCAGAGCTCTGGCAACTCAGCCCAAGCTGCTTCTCCTGGACGAGCCTGCGGCAGGTATGAATCCTCAGGAAACACTGGATCTGACAAAGTTCATCGCTCAGATCCGCGACGAACTGGGCATTACCATTTTCCTTATCGAGCACCACATGGATCTGGTCATGGGTATTTCCGACCGCATCTATGTTCTCGACTTCGGTAAGGCCATTGCGGCCGGTACGCCGGAAGAAATTCAGAAGAACAAGCGCGTTATCGACGCATATCTGGGGGTAGACGAAGATGCTTAAAATTACAGATTTACACGTATCCTACGGCGGCATCAAGGCTCTCCGCGGCATAAATATCGAAGTCCCCGACGGAAAGATCGTTACCCTTATCGGTGCCAACGGCGCCGGCAAATCGACCATGCTCCGCACCATCTGCAGCCTTGTAAAGGCCGACAGCGGTTCAATCAATTTTGATGGTCAGGAAATGCTGGGCCAGCCCATTTACAGCATTTTGGAAGCTGGCATTGCCATGGTTCCTGAAGGAAGAAAGGTTTTCGCTGATATGACAGTTCTGGAAAACCTGAAGATAGGCGCTTACCTGAGAAAGGACAGCGCAGAGATCCAGAAGGATATCGAATGGGTCTACTCTCTCTTCCCCCGTCTTAAGGAACGTCACTGGCAGCTGGCAGGAACCTTGTCCGGCGGCGAGCAGCAGATGCTGGCTGTAGGCCGCGCTCTCATGAGCCGCCCCAAGTTCCTCATGATGGACGAACCGTCCCTGGGCCTTGCTCCTATTGTTGTTCAGGATATCTTCAAGATCATCCGCACTATCAACGATCAGGGCGTTACCGTTCTTCTCATTGAGCAGAACGCCAATATGGCTCTGAAGATCGCAGATCTTGCCTACGTTCTCGAAACCGGTCAGATCACCCGCTTCGGAACAGGGGCAGAACTTCTTGCCGATGAATCCATAAAAGAAGCGTATCTGGGAAAAGCTCAGGCAAACGCTTAACATGACAAAGAGTAAAACAAAACCCTCTGCTGATGCAGAGGGTTTTTCAATGCAATTGATGAACTGAAGTTGTCTAAATTCCGACAGCAAGTCCGTCTCTTCTTGGGTCGGCTGCGCCGGAAATGGTGCCGTCATCCTCGTACTTGACGCCGTTGACAGCGCCCATGATGCGGTCCCAGTCGGGGTAAGCAAAGGTTTTGTGCCCCATGGCGCGGAGCGTATCCATGGTTGACTCGGGAATGCGGGTCTCATAGATGATAGTGTCGGAAAGGTGGTCGCCCATTCTGGGGGAATTGATAGCCTCTTCAAGACTCATGCCGTGGTCGATGATCTTGGAAATGACCTGAGCTACGGAAGAAATTATGCGGAGTCCGCCGGGGCTGCCCAGAACTGCGAAGGGCTTGCCGTCCTTGAGGATGAAGGTGGGGGACATGCAGCTGAGGGGGACCTTGCCGCCTGCTACTGCGTTGGCAGATTCGGGATCCAGGGAGAAGTCCTCCATTTCGTCATTGAGAAGGAAGCCTGTTCCTTCGGGCATAACGCTGGCGCCGAAGAAGTGGTTGATTGTACGAGTTACTGCAACCATGTTGCCCTCTGCGTCGGCAATGGAAAAGTGAGTTGTGGAAATGCTTTCGTATTTGCCGGGATCGCCGAAGCGGGGTGCTTCAGACTTGGTAAGGTCTACGGTCTTGGCCAGTTCCTTAGCGTAATCCTTGGAGAGGAGCCCGGTAAGGGGAACGTGGACAAAGTTGGGGTCTCCCATGTATTTTGCTCTGTCTGCGTAGCAGATCTTGCAGATCTCGGAGAAGAGGTGGAGGTACTCAGGGCTGTTTACTTCCATGGATGCCACGTCGAAGTTCTCAAGAACGTTGAGAATTTCAATGACGTGGGTCCCGCCGGAGCTGGGCGGAGGTGAACTGATCAGTTCATATCCTCTGTAGGTGGAGCTTACCGGCTTGAGAACGCGGACCTTGAAGCCTTCCAGATCTTTGTGAGAGAGAAGGCCGCCGTCCTTTGCTACCTGAGCAACGATCTTATCGGCGATCTCGCCCTTGTAGAATGCGTCCTTGCCGCCTTCTGCGATCTTGTCCAGGGTGTCTGCAAGGTCGGGGTTGGTGATAATGCTGCCGACAGGCCAGGGTTCGCCGTCCTTGAGGTAGACGCGCCAGCCGTCGCCGTACTGCTTCAGGTGTTCCTGATGCTCCTTCATGTCACCGTTGAGCAGGGGAGTGACTACGTAGCCTTCTCTTGCCAGCTTTGCGGCGGGAGCCATGACTTCCTTGCGGTCCATGGTGCCGTAGTGCTCGAGGGCATAGAGGAGACCTGCAGTCTCGCCCGGAGTGGCGACTGCCATGCCGCCGTAGATGTTGCGCATGGAAACGTCAATGTCGGAACCTGGTGCCTTAGGCTGGTACATTGCGGGAGTTGCCTCGGCCGGTGCCGTTTCGCGGAAGTCCAGGAAAACGCATTCGCCGGTTTTGGCGCTTCTTATCATCATGAATCCGCCGCCGCCAAGTCCTGAAGCGTTGGGTTCGCAAACGCCCATGGCAAAGGCTGTTGCTACGGCTGCGTCTACAGCGTTGCCGCCCTTTGCGATAATGTCACGACCGATGGCTGCCGCTTCTGCGCGGCCTGCGGAAACCACGCCTTTGCCGCCGCTGCAGGCTCTGCCGCCTCTGATCATTTCGCCGTTCTCGTCAAAAGAACGGAAATTCTTTACGTCTGTCATTGTTTAACCTCTATTTTTCAAGTAAATATGCAAGGAGAAGAGCTGTAGTGCAATTTACACCGTCTATGTGAGTACGCTCCATTCCATGAGTGCCGTATGTCCCCATACCGAAAACCGCCACCTTGGCGTTGGCACCGCAGGCAAGAGCCTTTCCCGCATCAGATCCGTAACTGTAAAACATGTCAAAGGCGTAGGGAATGTCGCCTTCCTTTGCCAGACGCACCAGTCTGTTGGTAAGCTCGTAGTCGTAGGGAACAGTCAGGTCTCTGATGCAGATGCTGACCTTATGTTCAGAACCGTCGTAGCCGGGACCTATAAGACCTATGTCCATGCCGATGATTTCGGACACTTCGGGAGGAATATAGTTGCCGCCCAGTCCGATCTCTTCTCCGTAGGGGAAACTGAAGATGGTGCGGTTTACCGGCTTGAGACCATTGTCCTTTAAGTATTTCAGGGCGGTCATTACGCTGGCAACGCAGGCCTTGTCATCGACGAATCTGGATTTGATGTAGCCGTTGGGGGTAAAGGTGCAGCGGGGATCCAGGTCCACGTAGTCGCCCTTATCGATGCCGAGAGCAAGAACGTCTGCCCTGGAATTGACCGGCTCGTCCAGAACTATCATGACGTTTTCTTCGCTTCTTAAGGTCTCGCGGGCCTTTTCCTTGAATACGTGAACGGAATGGTACTGGCAGTAAAGAATACCGGTGTATTTTTTTCCGCTTCTTGTCATGACCGTTACAAAGGAACCGTCTATGGTCTGATAGTTGATCCCTCCGCTGGCGCGTACGCGAAGCTTGCCGTCTTCGTCAATGGCCCGAACCATGAAACCGACTGTGTCAAGGTGGGCTATTACCTGGACCGTTTTGCTGTTGTCTTCGCCGTCGACGGTGATGTAGGCTGTTCCTTTGTTATCAAAGGTCATGTCATAGCCAATGTCTGCGGCCATGGCCTTGAAGACCGGGTTCATCTCAACGTAGTAGCCGGTGGTGCTGTGAGTATCGATGAGCTGCCTGAAGCAGGAATAAGTGTAATCCTGATCGAGCTGATATTTCATTCTCAAGACTCCTTTCGCTTGAATTACTTTATGGCCTATATGAGGCACACTTTATTATAACGGATTGACGGCACTGTTGAAGGGTTATTTTTAAGAGAAATCATCAGTTTTCTGCAAGAAACTGCTGATTTCTTTTCCCTCTTATGCTATAATTTGACGATTGAGCTTAAATAATGACTAAAGGATAGAAAAAATGGACAAGAGCATTTTCAGTAAACTTGATTTTTTAACAATGAAATATGAGGAACTCAGCCTCACGATCTCCGACCCCGACGTCATTGCCAACCAGAAGGAATGGCAGAAGAAGATGATGGAATACAGGGAGCTGGAGCCTGTTGTCAAGAAGTTTAACGCATATAAAAAGGCAGAAGAAGACCTTGCCGCTACGGAAGAAATGCTCAACGACGGCGGCCTGGACGACGAAATGAAGGAAATGGCCAAGGAAGAGCTTTCCGAGCTTAAGGACAAGATCGAGGAATACTCCAAGGATCTTCTCGTAGCTCTCCTTCCCAAGGACCCCAACGATGACAAGAACGTTTACCTGGAAGTACGCGCAGGCACAGGCGGAGACGAAGCTGCTCTGTTTGCCGCAGATCTTCTGAGAATGTATACCCGCTACGCGGAAAAGCGCGGCTGGAAGACTGAGCTGACCGACATGAGCGAGATCGGCATCGGCGGCGTTAAGGAAGCAACTCTGCGTATCATCGGCTACGGTGCATATTCAAGACTTAAGTACGAAAGCGGCGCTCACCGCGTACAGCGCGTTCCCGAAACCGAAAGCGCCGGCAGAATCCACACTTCCGCAGCTACCGTTGCCATTATGCCCGAAGTAGAAGACGTTGAAGTCGACCTGTCCTGGCAGGACATCCGCGTAGATACCTTCCGCGCATCCGGTCACGGCGGCCAGTACATCAACATGACCGACTCCGCCATTCGTCTTACTCACCTTCCCACCGGCCTTGTAGTAAGCTGCCAGGACGAAAAGTCCCAATTGAAGAACAAGGAAAAGGCTTTTATCGAACTGAAGTCCCGTCTGTACGCTCTCTATCAGCAGCAGCAGCAGGATGAGCAGGCAGACCTGCGTAAGAGCCAGATCGGTTCCGGCGACCGTTCGGAAAAGATCAGAACCTACAATTTCCCCCAGGGAAGAATCACAGACCATCGCATAGGTCTTTCCATCTATCAGCTGGATGCTTTCCTCGGCGGCGACATGGACTCCATCATCGACGCTCTTATTACCGCCGACCAGGCAGAAAAGATGAAGAGCTTCAACCAGTAAATGACCACACAGTATTTCGGAACAACTGAAGAAGAATTAAAGCAGGCTGCTGAGATAATCAGAAAGGGCGGCCTTGTGGCCTTCCCCACTGAAACAGTCTACGGTCTGGGAGGCAACGCTCTCAACGCAGGATCCTCCAGGGCGATCTATGCCGCAAAGGGACGTCCTTCGGACAACCCCCTCATAGTCCATATTTCGGAATTTGACGAGGTATATGACCTTGCTGCCGTAGTCCCCGAAAACGCAAAGAAGCTGGCGGATGCTATCTGGCCCGGTCCCATGACCATGGTCTTTCCCAAGAAGGACGCAGTCCCTGACGAGACCACAGGAGGACTTAAAACCGTTGCAGTTCGCTGTCCTGCAGACGAAGCGGCCCGCAAGCTTATAAAATACAGCGGTGTGCCCATTGCGGCACCTTCCGCGAATCTTTCCGGACGTCCAAGCCCTACTCACTGGGAACACGTAAAGCATGATCTTGACGGCAAGTGCGACGCTATCATAATGGGTGCTCCCTGCGTAGGCGGCATTGAGTCCACGGTCATCGATATGACCGGAGATCACCCCCAGATACTGCGTCCCGGACTCATTACTCCCGAAAGAGTAACGGAGATCCTGGGAGTTCCCTGCGACTATGATCCGGCCATTCTGGGAAGACCGACTGAAGGACTGGTCCCCAAGGCCCCCGGAATGAAGTACAAGCATTACGCCCCCAAAGCGGACATGACTCTCTTTGCGGGAGAGGCTGCTGCAGTCAGGGCGGCAATTGAAAAGAGAGCAGAAGCTCTCAGAGCCGAAGGCAAAACCGTCGGCACCATAGTGTATGAAAACGGCGAAGAAGCCGCCAGAAGTCTTTTCGACGACCTCAGAACCTTAGATGAGCAGGGCTGCGAGATCATACTCGCCTCCGCTCTCTCTCAGAACGATTCAATAAACTATTCAGTTATGAACCGCATGCTCAAGGCAGCGGGCTACAGAATTGAGGAGGTAAACGATATGAAAATGGTAATGGGCAGTGACCATGGCGGATTTGAACTGAAGAACGCCATTGCGGAACACCTGAAGGAACGCGGCTATGACATAATCGACGTCGGCACTTACTCCGAAGAATCTGTCGACTATCCTATCTACGGCCGTATGGCTGCAGAAGCAGTTGCTGACGGTCAGGCTCCTCTGGGCATTGTCTGCTGCGGAACCGGCATCGGTATTTCCATCGCTGCAAACAAGGTCCACGGGATACGCTGCGCAGTAGCGACCAACACCTACATGGCAGAAATGACCAAGCGCCACAACAACGCCAACATGCTGGCCCTGGGCGGCAGAGTCCTTTCCGTTGACGAAGCCATCGCCATCGTCGATACCTGGCTCGATTCCGAATTCGAAGGCGGACGTCATCAGCGCCGCATAGACATGCTTGATGCAAGATAATAAGGTTTAAAATTATTTCACATATATAGCGGGATTATCCGCATTAGAATTTAGCTAACAGGAGGGCTAAAATGGGTAAAGTTTATGTATTTGATCATCCTCTCATTCAGCACAAGACCGCACTTCTCCGCGGCTGCGATACCACAACCAAGGATTTCCGCCAGCTGGTCACTGAAATCGCAACTCTCATGACCTATGAGGCAACCAGAGATCTGCCCCTCAAGGACGTTGAGATTGAAACCCCGATGGAAAAGTGCACCCTCAAGATGCTGGACGGCGAAGATGTAGCCATCGTCCCCATTCTTCGCGCAGGTCTGGGCTTTGTTGACGGCATGCTGTCCCTGATCCCCAATGCAAAGGTCGGCTTCATCGGTCTCTACAGAGATCCCGAAACTCACAAGCCTGTTGAATATTACTGCAAGCTGCCCGAAGATATCGGCAACAGACAGATCTTCGTCGTTGACCCCATGCTGGCAACCGGCGGCAGTGCAGTCGCAGCTATCGACTTCGTAAAGCAGCGCGGCGGCAAGAATATCAAGTTCATGTGCCTCATCGCAGCACCCGAAGGACTTGAAACTCTCCAGGCTGCACATCCCGACGTAGACATCTATGTTGCCGCCAAGGACCGTCAGCTTAACGATAACGCTTACATTCTGCCCGGTCTCGGCGATGCAGGCGACAGAATCTACGGCACCAAATAGTGAGGTAAATATGTTTCAGATTCCCGATACAGTAAGCAAGCATACAAACGTATACGACGTTCTCAAGGAACGCGGTTTCATTGAACAGACCACCGATGACGAGGGCATCAGAGAGCTTCTCGGAAAAGAAAAGATCAAGTTCTACATCGGTTTCGACGCAACTGCAGACTGCCTCCACGTAGGCCACTTCATGCAGGTCATCATCATGATGTACATGCAGAAGTACGGCCACACTCCCGTTGTTCTCATTGGCGGCGGTACTACCATGATCGGCGACCCCTCCGGTCGTTCCGACGCCCGTCAGATGATGACCACCGAGCAGATCGACGAGAACTGCAAGTCCTTCAAGAGACTCTTCGACCGTTTCCTCGTCTTCGACGAAGAGTGGAAGCACATTCCCTCCAAGGGCGTTCTTGCCAAGGGCGGACAGAACAAGGATCCCGAACCCGGTAAGGCTATCTGTGTCAACAACGCAGACTGGCTCCGTGACGTAAACTATCTGGAATTCATGAGAGACATCGGACGCTGCTTCTCCGTCAACGACATGCTCAGAGCAGAGTGCTTCAAGCAGAGAATGGAAAAGGGCCTGTCCTTCCTTGAATTCAACTATATGCTCCTTCAGAGCTACGACTTCTACTGCCTGGCCCGCGATATCGATTGCAAGATCGAATTCGGCGGCAATGACCAGTGGTCCAACATTCTCGGCGGACGCGATCTGGCAAGAAGACTGCTGGGTAAGGACAACTACTACGGCATGACCTTCGCTCTTCTCACCAAGTCCGACGGAACCAAGATGGGTAAGAGCCAGAAGGGCGCCCTGTGGCTCGATGCCAACAAGTGCTCCCCCTACGATTTCTATCAGTATTGGAGAAACGTTGAAGATGCAGACGTTGAAAAGTGCCTGAGAATGCTCACCTTCCTGCCCATGGAAGAAATCGCGGAACTCACCGCTCACAAGGACGAACGCATTAACCACGCTAAGGAAGTTCTCGCTTACGAAGTCACCAGACTGGTCCACGGCGACGAAGAAGCTGCCAAGGCTCAGGAAGCTGCAAGAGCTGCATTCAGCGGCGGCGCAGACATGGCCAACATTCCCACCAAACAGATCGGCGCAGACGTTATCGGCGACGGTATCGGCCTTGTTGCACTGATCAAGACTGCAGGCCTTGTTCCCTCCAACGGTGAAGGCTTCAGAACCATTGAGCAGGGCGGCCTCACCATGAACGGCGAAAAGGTCACCAACCCCAAGATGGTCATCACCAAGGACATGTTCGGCGAAGAAGGCATCGTATTCAAGAAGGGCAAGAAGACCTTCCTGAAGGTTACACTGTAAGCTTTTAACGAAATAAAGATCTGTAACAATACCGTCTTAATACACAAGACGGTATTGTCATATCATCGTCAGGAAAAATCCGATAAACAATGGAAACAAAGGTCATTGCGCATATTTATAACGACTTCCCCGAAAAGTTCGGTATTCCCAGACAGCCCGGTCTGGTTGAAGGCCTTGAGGGGACAATAGTATTTGAACCTGAATACCGCGTTGCCGAGGCTCTTCGCGGTCTTGAAGGCTACAGTCATCTCTGGCTCATCTGGGATTTTTCCGAAAACCACAGAGACGGCTGGAGTCCTACGGTAAGACCTCCTCATCTTGGAGGAAACAAGAGAATAGGTGTATGGGCTACCCGTTCGCCCTTCAGGCCTAATCCCATAGGTCTTTCCCTCGTAGAACTGAAGGGCATTGAACTCAGCGGGCCTCAGGGACCTGTCATTCGCGTCGGCGGCGCCGACCTTATGAACGGAACGCCCATTCTGGACATAAAGCCCTATCTGCCCTACGTAGAGTCCATTGAGGGCGCCAGGGGCGGATTTACCGATTCTGACGAGTTTACGGATCTTGACGTAGAAATTCCCGATGAACTTATAGAACTGGTTCCTGAGGGCAAAAAAGAGGCTCTCAAAGGCATCCTTGCTCAGGATCCACGTCCCCATTACCAGGACGATCCCGAGAGGATATACGGCATGTCCTTTGCCGGCCTGGATGTTAAATTTACGGTAAACGGCGACATCCTTAAAGTCGTTGATATACAGGAGATTCAATAGTGACAAAAAGAACGATCGCATTGATTCTTGCTCTGGCAATGATCATAATGCTTATTCCCATATCGACCTTTGCCGCTCCCGCGGGAATCGCGGTGACTAACGCGGCAGGTCTTCGCAGAGTGCTGACAAGTGCCACCGGCGGAAACTATTATCTGGCTGCAGATATCAAGGGCCTTACCGGAAGCTCCGTCAAGGTCGCGGCCGGAACCTATACCCTGGACCTCAACGGACATAAAATAACCGGTCACATTGACGGCGGTCAAAGCCCCGTTATCCTTGTCTGCGGCGGCAAGCTTACCATTAAAGACAGCGTTGGCGGCGGAGCCATTACCCATACAGAGGGGGCTGACGGAAGCTATGCAGATGCAGTCGGCACTGACAGCGGCACCCTTACTATTACAGGGGGAAGCTACAGCGGAGCCTACGGCACCTGGTGTGACGGCGGCATTACCAATATCAGCGGCGGTACCTTTACAGGTGATTATTTCGGCGCCATAGTTCATGGCGGGACCATGAACGTCAGCGGCGGCACCTTTATCTGCACCGGAAGCGGGGAAGAAACGGCTGCAATAGCCTGTGCCCCTTACGAAGGAAAGGGCAGTCTGACCATAAGCGGCGGTTCTTTCACATCTAAGGGCTCTGACGCTGTCTGCCACTTAAGCGGAAATCTGACCATCAGCGGCGGAACCTTCAGCGGCGCAAATTACGGCCTGTACTGCAGCCAGCGCTACACAAGTCCCTATCTTGCTGTCAGCGGCGGAACTTTTTCCGGCGGAAAGGCTGCTCTTGCTATTTTTGAAGAGGGTGTCCTTCTCGGCGATAAGGTGTTCAGCCCTGCAGAACTTGACAAAGAAAGTGTTAATGGAGAAGAACTTTTCGTCAGCGGAACTTCCGTCAAGGTCATTATGGGCGACGGAACAGGCAAGCGCAGCTACAGAGTCGGTCAGTTCAAGGACGTTGACGAGTCAAAATGGTACGGCGTCAACGGCGCAAAGACCATTGCAGGCGTCTGGGACAACAGACTCATGGATGGTGTTGCTTCGGATCGTTTCGGAGTAGGCACTTATCTTACAATTGCCCAGGCCCTGGTCGTGGCGGACAAGATCCACTGCGAATATGAGACGGGAACTGTCATCGCGGCATCTGCAAATCATTCAGGAAAGTGGTATCAGTTCTTTGTTGACTATGCCATTGAGCACGGCATAATAAAGGCCGGCGAGTTCACTGACTATGATGCCTATGCTACAAGAGCAGAAATGGTCCATATTTTCGCCCACTGTCTGCCGGACAGCGAGTTTGAAGCACTGACTGTGGTTGAAGCTCTGCCTGACGTAAAAGAGAGTGACAAGTACGGCGAAGAAATATTTTTGTTCTACCGCGCCGGTATTCTTTCCGGCAGCGATAAGCAGGGGACCTTCCATCCTGCAAGCAAGATACTTCGCGAAGAGGCAGCGGCAATTTTCCTTCACGTATACGATAAAACGACGCGCAGTGCGGCCAGATCCTGGTTCGCGTCGGACCCGGAATTCAACTGGAGCCGCTTCCCAACTTACACAAAGGACTGCTGTGACGAAATTCTCAGCGCCGTCATCAAGGGCGGAATGACTGACCGTGAAAAGGTGATCGCCATTCACGACTACATGGTCAACTCTTACCATTATGATTATGACATGGCGTTTACAGGCAAATCGCCTTACGGTGACAGGACCTTTGATTACACTAATCTGCTTAATTACGGCGTAGGTGTCTGTGAAGCATACATGGAACTGTTCTCCCTTCTTTGCGCAGCCTGCGGCGTGAATTGTGAAATGGTAGTGGGGCCTGCTGACAATGGCAGAGGCGGTACCGAGGCTCACGGCTGGAACAGAGTCTGGATAGACGGCGGCTGGCTGTACGTGGATACAACTTTCGATGATCCTATTTATTACTGCAACGGCGTGCTGACAGATCACTATTCTGATCAGTTCCTTCTGAAGGAAGAAAAAGACATGACCGGACACTATATGGAATGCACCGGCAAGTGGCTCACCGCTGTTTAAGGGAAAGGAAAGAAAATGGCTAAGAAAACAATGAAGCCCTCAACTATGATGGCACCTCTTCCTGCTGTAATGGTCAGCTGCGGAGAGGGTGACGAGGCAAATATAATAACCGTCGCCTGGACGGGAATAATCAATTCCGAGCCCCCTATGACCTATGTGAGCATCCGACCTGAACGTCACTCATATCACCTGATCGACGAAAGCGGAGAGTTCGTAATAAATCTCGTTCCGAGAGAACTTACCTTTGAAATGGACCACTGCGGCTGCGTCAGCGGATGCAAGGAAGATAAGTTCAGCGCAATGAAGCTTACCCGCGAGGCCGGAGATTTCGTAGCCTGTCCCATGATAGGCGAAAGTCCCCTTAATCTGGAGTGCAAGGTCGTTGAAAAGAAAGAGCTTGGTTCTCACGACATGTTCCTTGCTAAGATAGTTGCGGTCCATGTGGATGAAAAGCTCTTTGATGAAAGTGACAAGATACGCCTCGAAAAAGCCGGGCTGGTGGCACTTGTTCACGGCGGCTACTATGCAGTCGGCGGTGAGCGGACGGGACGGATGGGTTATTCTGTAATGAAACCCAAGACCAAGAAACGTTTGACCCGTGAGGGCAGGCAGCCCGGCGGGAAAAAGCCCCAAAAGCGCGGCGAGAAAGACGGAAACAAAGAAAAATAAGCATAGAATTATTACAAGTTTATAAAAAAATACAAAAACCGCGAAAAAATGCTTGATTTTCGCGGTTTTTATGTTAAAGTTGTTCTATTGGCGCGGTCAGGTGTTCGTAAAATGCGGACAAATCTAAAATCAAAGCGCCCCACAGGAGGAAAATTATGAATATTGTATGTCTCGATATGGAAGGCGTTCTCGTTCCGGAAATCTGGATCGCATTTGCTGAAGTTACCGGTATCCCCGAACTCAAGAAGACTACCAGGGATGAACCCGATTACAATAAACTTATGAACTATCGTATCGCTATTCTCAAGGAACACGGTTTGGGACTCAAGGAGATCCAGGACGTTATCGCCAAGATCGATCCCATGCCCGGCGCAAAGGAATTCCTTGACGAACTCCGCCGCACCACTCAGGTGGTCATCCTCAGCGATACTTTTGAACAGTTCGCAAAGCCCCTTATGGAAAAGTTAGGCTGGCCCAGCATTTACTGCAATACTCTGGAAGTTGCTGAAAACGGCGAGATCACCGGTTTCAAAATGCGCTGCGCACACTCTAAGCTGACTACCGTTAAGGCTCTCCAGTCCTGCGGCTTTGATACCATTGCCAGCGGAGACAGCTATAATGACCTGGAAATGATCCAGGCAAGCAAGGCCGGCTTCCTCTTCAAGTCCACCGAAAAGATCAAGGCAGATCATCCCGAGATCCCCGCCTACGAGGAATACGATGAACTGCTGGCAGCCATTAAGGCCGCTCTGTAAAGAAAGGTATAAACTGCAATGAAAATCGCATTACTGGGCTGGGGCACCGTCGCAAAAGGTGCTGCCGACGCCCTTGAATTCAATAAAGATACTGAAATCGTCAAGGTTCTCGTAAGAAAAGAAAAGCCCGAACTGGGAAGCAGGGCAGTATGGTCCATTGACGAGATCGTCAACGATCCCGAAATCGATCTGGTGGCGGAAGTCATGGGCGGCGAGGAACCTGCTCTCACTTACGTCAAGGCTGCTCTCAGCGCAGGCAAACATGTGGTCACTGCCAACAAGCTTATGTTCTCCCTACACTACGAGGAACTGCTGGCCCTGGCAAGAGAAAAGGGCGTAAGCATTGCGTTCTCTGCAACAGCAGGCGGCGGAATCCCCTGGCTCATCAACCTTCAGAGAATGAAGCGCGCAGGCGCCATCGAGTCCCTCGGCGGTATTATGAACGGAACTACCAACTTCATTCTGGATGCCATGACCAACGAATTCAGCGAATTCGAAGATGTTTTGGCCATCGCACAGCAGTTGGGTTACGCAGAGGCCGATCCAACCGCGGACATCGACGCTCTTGACGTCAAGGCAAAGCTTGCTCTTTCCTGTGACTGCGCGTGGGACGTAATGATCGATCCCGCAAGTCTGCCCGCTATGGGTATCAGATACATTACCAGCGAGGACATTGAGGCTTTCCGTTCCATCGGAATGACCTGCAAGCTCATGGGCAGAGCCGAACGTACTGAGAAGGGAGAGATCGCTGCATACGTTGAACCCATGCTCTTCCCCAAGGATGCTCCCGAAGCCGGAGTCCCCGGTGCAGGCAATATCATTTCCGCTGTTTCTTCAACCGCAGGCAAAATGAGCTTTTCCGGCGGCGGAGCCGGACGCGGATGCACAGGCGCTGCTGTAGCCGGCGACGTCCTGGACATTGCGGAAGGGATCAGCGTCTTTGACAGCGCCTGCTGCAATGCAAGGGTCGCCGCATCCAACGAAAACATAATTCACCGATATTATCTCCGTATTGACGACGCGGTAGAAATGAAGGAAACTTCCGTCGCTGAAATGAACAGAAGTGTTCAGGCTGCTCTGGCTCAGGGCCGCAGGGTCTTTGCCGCGTCATTTGTAGAATAGAAAATCATGCTTAAGACAGTAAAATTCGGCGGAAGTTCCCTTGCCAACGGAGAACGCTTCGCCAACGTAAAGAAAATCATAGAAAGCGATCCGGCCAGAAAGGCCGTAGTCGTCAGCGCTCCCGGAAAGCGCTTTAAGAAAGACAGCAAGATCACCGATCTCCTTTATCTCTGCTATGCTCATATCAAGTACGGCGTGGATAAGGAAGGCATCCTGAACCTGATAAAAAGCCGCTACATCGAAATTGCAGAAGAGTTGGGTATAGATATCGATTTGCCCGCTATCTTCGCTGAAATCGACGAAAATCTGGCTTCCGGCGCAGGTGAAGAGTATCTGGTATCTCGCGGCGAGTATCTTAACGCCCGCCTTATGGCTTCCTATTTAGGTTACTCCTTTGTTGACTCAAAGGACTGCATTTACATCAATTACGATGACAGTATCGACAAGCAGCGCACCTATGCTGCTTTGGTCAATGCTTTTGCCGAAGCTGACAAGGGCATAGTCGTTCCCGGTTTTTACGGCACATATCCCGACGGCAATGTGGCCCTCATGAGCCGCGGAGGCTCTGACATTACAGGCGCCATTCTTGCCGCAGCCCTGGAGGCAGACGTCTATGAAAACTGGACTGACGTTCCCGGGATCCTTATGGCAGACCCGGGCATCGTCAAAGATCCTCTGCCCATTCCTCACATTACTTACGCAGAACTTCGCGAACTCTCTTACATGGGTGCAAAGGTCCTCCACGAGTCCTCCGTTTTTCCCGTACGCGAAGCTGGCATTCCCGTCAATATCCGCGACACCGCCAACCCTGAACATCCCGGCACACTGATTGCTGAGTCCTTTGACAACGAAGGAGACAGCCCCTTCTTTATTACAGGCATTGCAGGACGCAAAGGCTTCTCTATTATCGACATCAGACTGGAGAATATGGCACGCAAAATCGGAGCCTTCCGCGAGATCCTCAAGATCTTCGAAAAGAAGGGCATTGCCATTGAGCAGATCAACTCCGGCGTTGACGCTTTCTCTCTGCTTATCTCAACAGAGCTGCTCAAACCCTACCTTTACCAGGTGGTTTCTGAGATCCAGGAACTTTGCGACGGTGTAAGAGTTACAGAGAGCATTTCTCTTCTGGCCATCGTTTCACGGCGTATGGTCTTCAGACCGGGTATCTCCGGTCTGATCTTCGGAGCCTTGGGCCGCGAGGGCATCAACATCCGTCTTATCGCTCAGGGCGCAGAAGAACTGAACATCACCATAGGCGTTGCCGATTCTGATTTCAACAGAACTATCAACATACTCTATGACAGCTTCACAGAAAAGGAGTAACAGTATGAAAGAATATAAAGTTGCCGTTCTCGGTGCTACAGGTGCTGTAGGACAGGAAATGATAAAGATCCTTGAGGAGAGACTTTTCCCCGTAAAGGAACTGGTTCCCCTGGCCAGCGCCAGAAGTGCAGGAAAGAGCGTTAAGTTCTTTGGCGAAGATGTAAAGATCCGCGTCGCCGAGGCAGGCGCCTTCGAAGGCTGCGACATCGTTCTCGGTGCAGCCGAAAACGATATCTCAAAGGCTCTGGCTCCTTCCATCAAGTCTGCCGGTGCTCTCTATATTGATAATTCCAGTGCTTTCCGTCTTGATCCGGAAGTCCCTCTGATCGTTCCCGAAGTAAACGGCAGCGACGCTTTTGCTCACAAGGGACTTATTGCAAACCCCAACTGCGTCACCATTATCGCATCAATGGCTCTGGCTCCTATCGCCAAGCTTTCCCCCATTAAGACTCTCACCGCTTCAAGCTATCAGGCTGTTTCCGGTGCAGGTTCCGCAGGTCTTGCCGAACTTCAGGATCAGGTAGCCGCTTACGCAAAGGGCGAAGAGCTGAAGGTCAGCGCCTTTGCTCACCAGATCGCCTTCAACCTCATTCCCAAGATCGGCGGTATCGGTGATAACGGTTATTCCTCCGAAGAAATGAAACTCCTCAACGAGGGCCGCAAGATCCTGCATCTGCCCGAAATGAACGTCTGCTGCACCTGTGTCCGCGTTCCTGTTTTCCGTTCCCATGCCGTCAGCATGCAGCTGACCACTGAGGATGTTCTGGATCTCGATGAGGTAAGAAAACGTATTGCAAATTTCCCGGGCGCCAAGCTGGTAGACGATCCCAACGATGAGATCTACCCCATGCCTCTGGATACCAGCGATCAGGATGTGGTTTACGTAGGCCGTATCCGCCGCGATCTTATCAACGAAAACGGCATAGCCCTCTGGTGCTGCGGTGACCAGATCAGAAAGGGCGCAGCAACCAATGCAGTTCAAATAGCGGAGTTATTTAAGTAGGTGAAGAAAATGATGTATGTAAGCACAAGAAACAAGAATAACAGAGTTCCGGCATCTGTCGCTCTGCTTAAGGGACTCGCTGAGGACGGCGGACTTTTCGTCCCCGAAGAAATCCCCCAGGTGAATTTCGGCAGGGAAGAGCTTCTTTCCATGGATTACGTCACCATGACCGCAAAGATCCTGGACAAGCTTCTTCCTGATTTCGGATACGAAACCATTTACGACTGCGTCAGCAAGGGCTACGAAGGCAAGTTCGACAGCGAGACTCCCGTAGTTCTCAAGCACGTGGGCGAAATGAACTTCCTGGAGCTTTTCCACGGTCCCACCAGTGCGTTCAAGGATATGGCTCTCTGTCTCCTGCCCCGTCTGGTCACTGCCGCAAACAAGCTTAACAATATTGAAAAAGAAACTATCATTCTCACTGCCACCAGCGGAGATACAGGCAAGGCTGCTCTGGCAGGCTTTGCCGACGTTCCCGGAACAAGAGTAATGGTCTTCTTCCCTGAAAACGGCGTCAGCGCCGTTCAGAAGGCCCAGATGGTCACCCAGGAGGGAAACAACACCCTGGTCTGTGCCATCAAAGGCAACTTTGATGATGCTCAGCGCGGAGTCAAGAAGGCCTTCGGACAGGTCAAGGGTGAAAATTACAACCTGAGCAGTGCCAACTCCATCAATATCGGACGTCTGGCTCCTCAGGCAGCATATTACTTCTGGGCCTATGCCCGCATGGTCGAGGACGGCCGCATCAATTTTGGCGATGAACTGAATTTCACTGTTCCCACAGGAAACTTCGGCGATATTCTTGCCGGCTGGCTTGCAAAGCAGATGGGCCTTCCCGTAGGCCGCCTGATCTGCGCATCCAACAAGAACCGCATTCTGACCGACTTCCTCTCCACCGGCGTTTATGACGCAAACCGCGAATTCTACCTGACAGCATCTCCGTCCATGGACATTCTCGTTTCCAGCAATCTTGAGCGCCTTCTCTTCTTTGCCTGCGGCAAGGACGACAAGCTTATTGCAAAGCTCATGGCTGATCTTGCAAAGGACAAGAAGTTCGTCGCAACAGATGAGATGATGGCATTTATCCGCAAGGACTTTGACTGCGGCTGCTGCTCCGATGAAGAGAGTCTCAAGCTTGCGGCGGAGGTTTGGAATGCATCTTCATATCTTATGGATACCCATACTGCCGTTGCCGCTTTCAGCGCAGGCGAAGAACCCGACGTTATCCTTTCCACCGCATCTCCCTATAAGTTTGCTCCCGCTATTCTCGGCGCCCTCGGTCAGCCTGTCCCCGAGGACGGTTTTGAAGCTCTGGATAAGCTGGAAGAATACACAGGTGTGCCTGCTCCCGCGGGTCTTAAGGGCCTTCGCGAAAAGACTGTCCGTCACAAGGACGTATGCGGCATTGACGAGGTCGTAAGCTTCGTCGCCGAAAAGTGCGGAGAAGCGTCCTGGGCAAAGTAGGAGGTAAAACATGAATGACGATTATCTCATTGTAAGCAAATCTGTCCTTCCCGATTATTTCGAGAAGGTCGTTGAGGCAAGAGAACTCCTTCGCAGCGGCGAGGTACGCGAAGTAAGCGAAGCTGCAAGACGCGTCGGCATTTCCCGCAGCACTTACTATAAATATAAAGATTGTGCCTTTACCATGTCTCAGGGGGACTCCTGCCGCAAGGCCGTTATTTCCATGATACTGCGTCATGAGAAGGGCATCCTCGGCAAAGTTCTGGGCGTTTTGTCCGACAACGGAGCCAATATCCTGACCATTACCCAGAATCCGCCTATCGGAAGCCGTGCCAGCGTAGTCGTCTCCATGGACATCAGCGGTCTGGTATCGGACATCAATGATCTGATCAGCGTTCTTGCTGCCACAGACGGAGTTGAGCACCCGGCACTTATCGACATGGCTTAGCGGTCTTGTGGTTTTGTAAAAAATAACCCACAAAATCTTGTACCCCTTGAAAAATAAAGCTTTCTAAGCAAAAAAGTCCTTGCATTTTTGTCAATTTACATATATATTGACAGAAGCCGCAAGGCTTTTTTTTATTAGTAAAAGTATCGCAAAAACATTTTTTGGAAAAAGTCTCAAACTGTAATTGACAGCTTGATTGTTTTGTGGTAACTTAATCAAGTGACGCCCCCTCTTTGAGGGTGTGCATTTTGATGTGTTAATAACTGTGTCCCGTAAAGGGCCAGATAAAACGGAGGAAAACAAAATGGCAACTGACGCAAGAGTCAAGATCACCCTCGCCTGCACCGAATGCAAGCAGAGAAACTACAATACTTATAAGAACAAGAGAAACAACACCGAACGTCTTGAACTCATGAAGTATTGCAAGTTCTGCAAGAAGGAAACTCTCCACAGAGAATCCAAGTAATCCGGTACTGCAGAAAGGAGTTTACAACAATGGCAGACGCAAATGCTGTAAAAAAGCCTAGCAAGATCAAGGAATATTTCAAGGGTATCAGAACTGAGCTCAAGAAGGTCGTATGGCCCACCAAGAAAGAGACTTACCGCTACACTTTCGTCGTAGTCGTAATCTGCGCTCTCTTTGCGCTTCTCTTCTGGCTTCTGGACACCGGCGCCCTCTTACTGCTTGAGCAGGTACTCAAGATTAACATGTAGGAGACCGTCATGTCCGAGGAAAAGCTTTTGAATCCGGAAGAACAGACTGAGGAAACTCCTGTTGCCTACGGTGTCGATGAAAAAGACGAATCCCGCGGCAGAATCAAGGAACCCAAGTGGTATGTAGTACATACCTATTCCGGTCATGAAAACAAAGTAAAGGTCAATCTCGAAAGACTTGTCGAAAACCAGAATATGCAGGACCTGGTCCTGCAGGTTGTCGTGCCCACAGAAACCGTTTACGAGCATAAGGATGGAACTCCCTCCAAGGCCAGAGAAAGAAAGATCTTCCCCGGCTACGTCATCGTCAAGATGATCGTTACCAACGAATCATGGTACCTCGTAAGAAATACTCAGGGCGTCACCGGTTTTGTTGGACATGGTTCTGAACCTATTCCCCTTTCCGACGAGGAAGTCCGCAGAATGGGCATCGAGAAGACTGTCGTTATCCTGAACGTAAATGTCGGAGACTGCGTGAGGATCATTTCCGGTCCTTTCAAGGGCTTCAGCGGTCTTGTTGAAGAGGTCAACGGAGACAAGCAGACTCTCAAGACAAAAGTCGACATGTTCGGACGTTCAACTCCTGTCGAACTCGAATTCGATCAGGTAGAAAAGATCTAGATTGTAACACCATTTACAATAACTGAATAACGGGTTGTTCCCGTGGAAAGGAGAAACACATGGCAAAGAAGATTGAAGGTTATGTCAAGCTTCAGATTGCAGCTGGTAAGGCTACTCCGGCACCCCCTGTAGGTCCTGCTCTCGGTCAGAAGGGTATCAACATTATGGACTTCTGCAAGCAGTTCAACGCAAGAACCCAGGGACAGGAAGGAATGACCATCCCCGTAGTCATCACTGTCTACGCAGATAAGTCTTTCACTTTCATCACCAAGACCCCGCCCGCAGCAGTTCTTATCAAGAAGGCAGCTGGCATTGAAACCGCTTCCGGCGAACCCAACAAGAAGAAGGTCGCTACTATCACCGTCGCTCAGGCAAGACAGATTGCTGAGACTAAGATGCCGGACCTCAACGCAGCAAACGTTGATTCCGCAACTGAGATGATCAAGGGCACCGCAAGAAGCATGGGTGTCATCGTTGAAGGCTAATAAGTGGGAGGCTGACGCCGTTAATACCACAAGGAGGTAATTTACATGCCTAAAAGAGGTAAAAAGTATCAGGACGCAGTTAAGCTCTATGATAAGGCTCAACTGTTCGACGTCGATGAGGCATTCGCACTCGTCGTAAAGACCGGCTCTGCCAAGTTCGACGAAACCGTAGAAGCTCACTTCAGACTGGGCGTCGACGGCAGACACGCTGACCAGCAGGTCAGAGGCGCAATCGTTCTTCCCCACGGCACAGGCAAGTCCAAGAAGGTCCTTGTCTTCGCTAAGGGCGAAAAGCTCCACGAAGCAGAAGCTGCAGGCGCAGATTACGCAGGCGGCGAAGAACTCGCAGAAAAGATCAAGACTGAAAACTGGTTCGATTTCGACGTTGTCGTAGCAACCCCTGACATGATGGGCGTTGTCGGTAAACTCGGTAAGATCCTGGGCCCGAAGGGACTCATGCCCTCCCCCAAGAGCGGAACCGTTACTCCTAACCTTACTCAGGCCCTGAGCGAGATCAAGGCTGGTAAAGTTGAGTATCGTCTTGACAAGACCAACATCATCCACACTCCGATCGGTAAGGTTTCCTTCGGTCCCGAGAAGCTCGCTGAGAACTTCAACGCACTCAAGGATGCAATTATCAAGGCAAAGCCCGCCGCAGCAAAGGGCCAGTACATCAAGAGCTGCACCGTCGCCGCTACCATGGGCCCCGGTGTCAAACTCAACCCCCAGAAGCTGTAAGGCTTAGCTGATAAGGCCGAATCGCAACTTAAAACAGAATATACAACTGTAGACAGCAGGTGCGCGAAAGCGCTTAATATCCAGCCGAGGTTACGATTCATAAATTCAGAGCCTTTTCAGTCTGCAGACATCGAAAAGGCTTTCTTTTGCAGCAAACCAAATCAAAAAGAAAGCCAGAAAGGAGATTAAATGTCAGTAGAAAATCTGAAGATCAAAGCAGCAGTTGTCGAAGAAATCAAAGGCAAGCTCGAGAAGGCACAGTCCGCTGTAATCATCGATTACATGGGCACCACCGTTGAAGAAGCAAACGCCATGAGAAAGAAGCTCAGAGAAGCTAACGTCGACTATAGCGTATATAAGAACACCATGATCGCAAGAGCTGTTGAAGGTACTCCCTTCGAAGCTCTCAAGGATAAGCTCAGCGGCCCCACCGCAATCGCCATCAGCTATGATGACGCATGCGCTCCCGCAAGAGTCCTCAAGGAAGTCATCGCAGAAACCAAGAAGATGTCTTTCAAGGGCGGCGTTGTAGAAGGTGTCTTCTACGATGAAAAGGGTATCCAGCTCATCGCAGATATCCCCTCCAGAGAAACCCTTATCGCAAAGTTCATGGGCAGCATCCAGAGCCCGGTCGGCAAGTTCGTCCGTACCCTCTCCGCCATTGCAGAAGCAAAGGGCGAAGCTCCCGCAGAAGCATAAGCGATACAATCATATCTTTTTACAATTTGCAATTTAACTAACATTTTATAAGGAGTTTAAAATGAACAAGGAACAGATTATCGAAGCCATCAAGGCCATGACAGTTCTCGAACTCAACGAGCTCGTTAAGGCTTGCGAAGAAGAATTCGGCGTATCCGCAGCAGCTCCCGTTGCAGTAGCAGCAGGTCCCGCAGCAGCAGCAGAAGAAGCTAAGGACGAATTTGACGTCGTTCTCGCAGAAGTCGGCGCAGAAAAGATCAAGGTCATCAAGGTCGTCAGAGAACTGACCGGTCTTGGCCTCAAGGAAGCTAAGGATCTCGTAGACAACGCTCCCAAGACCCTCAAGGAAGCAGTTGCTACCGCAGAAGCAAACGAAATGAAGGCAAAGCTCGAAGAAGTCGGCGCAAAGGTCGAACTCAAGTAATAAGCTACCCTGAAATCAACCAAAAGGGTTGTCCTGAGCGGGCAACCCTTTTGGTGCTGTTTCCGAAACCCCGTTTTTCAGCGGGTTTTCCACACGTTATTTAGAAATATAAACTAGGAGGGAACCATATGCCCCAACCTGTAAAAATAGGCAAGAAAGAGCGCATGAGCTTCTCGAAGATCGAGACCGTACTGCCCATGCCCAATCTCATAGACATTCAGAAGGCTTCTTATGACTGGTTCATTAAAGAAGGTCTGACTGAAGTTTTTGAGGACATCTCTCCAATCAGAGACTATGCCGACAATTTAGCTCTTGAATTTATCGATCATTCCATTTCCGAGGAAACCAAGTATAGCCAGGAGGAGTGCAAGGAGCGCGACGCCACCTACGCAGCAGCCCTCAAGGTTAAGGTGCGCCTCATTAACCAGGAGACCGGTGACGTCAAGGAGCAGGAAGTTTTCATGGGAGACTTCCCCATTATGACCGAAAAGGGAACCTTCATCTACAACGGTGCGGAGCGTGTTGTCGTTACTCAGCTCGTCCGTTCCCCGGGACCCTATTATGACGTCAGTGTCGACAAGTCCAATAATAAGCTTTTCGCAACGACCATCATTCCCAACAGAGGCGCCTGGCTTGAATACGAAACCGATTCCACCGGTGTCATCTCCGTTCGTGTTGACCGTACCAGAAAGCAGGCAATAACTGCTCTGCTCAGAGCTCTGGCTTACAATTCCGTCAAGGAAAAGGTCGAAGTAGAAAAGAGAAAGAATCCCGCCATTACCGAAGACGAGATCCGCAAGAAGATCCGTCGTTACGGCGAATATAAGACGAATACCGCTTCCATTCTGCAGCAGGGTTCCGATGAAGAAATCTACGAAATCTTCGGCAGACAGGACAGACTCGTCAAATCCATTGAGAAAGACTCGACCAAGAACTTCGACGAAGGCCTTAAGGAAATCTACAAGAAGCTGAGAATCGGCGAACCCGCCACCTTCGACAGCGCTTACGAACTCATTGAAGCACTTTTCTTCGATCCGAAGAGATATGACCTTGCAAAGGTCGGTCGTTATAAATACAACAAGAAGCTCGGTCTCCGCGGACGTCTGTCCGGCTGCACCCTTATGGAAGACGTGGTTGATCCCGTCACCGGCGAGATCATCGCCGAAAAGGGTGAAACCGTTGACCGCGTAAGAGCAAAGGAAATCGAAAACCACGGTCCCGAATTTGTCTGGGTCGAATCCAAGCACGAAGCAGGCAAGGCCGTCAAGGTCATCGGCAATAACTTTGTTGAACTGAACTTCGCTCTTGACAACTGCTATGGCGTAAAGGACTTTGATCACGAAGCTCACAAGCTTCCCAAGAGAGTCTTCTTCCCTGCTTTCAGAGCCGTTATGGATGATGCTCAGCAGTCCCATCCCGAAATCTTCACCAAGGCAAAGAGCAAGGCACAGAAGGATGAACAGCTTGACACTCTCGCTGCTTACCTGTACTCCAAGAAGAACGTTCTTTCTCCCAAGCACATCATCTTCGATGATATTATCGCATCCGTTTCCTACCTCTTCGGTCTTGAAGACGGTATAGGCTCAACCGATGACATCGACCATCTTGGCAACAGAAGACTCAGAACCGTAGGCGAGCTGCTCCAGAACCAGTTCCGCATCGGTCTTGCAAGAATGGAAAGAGTCGTCAAGGAAAGAATGACCATTCAGGATCTGGAAGCAACAACTCCTCAGAACCTGATCAACATCCGTCCCGTAACTGCTTCCATCAAGGAATTCTTCGGAAGTTCCCAGCTGTCCCAGTTCATGGACCAGACCAACCCCCTCTCAGAGCTTACTCATAAGAGAAGACTTTCCGCTCTGGGCCCCGGCGGTCTGTCCAGAGAACGTGCTGGATTTGAAGTTCGAGACGTTCACCACTCCCATTACGGCCGTATGTGCCCCATTGAGACTCCTGAAGGTCCGAACATCGGTCTTATCGGTTCTCTCACCACCTACGGTGTTATCAACGAATACGGCTTTATCGAAACTCCGTACAGAAAGGTTGATAAGAAGACCGGCATCGTAACCAAGGAGATCCAGTACCTGGCCGCTGACGAAGAGGAACCCCTCGTAGTCGCACAGGCAAACGAACCTCTCGATGCTGAAGGTCGCTTTGTCAATGCTAAGGTCCTCGCAAGAGGCTACCTGGGCGAAGTTGACCTCTATCCTCCCGAAGAGATCGACTGCATGGACGTTTCTCCCCGTCAGGTAGTATCCATTGCAACCGCAATGATCCCCTTCCTGGAGAACGACGACGCTAACCGTGCCCTCATGGGTTCCAACATGCAGCGTCAGGCAGTTCCTCTCCTCGTTGCAGACGCTCCCATCGTTGCTACCGGCGTTGAATTCGCCGCAGCACATGACTCCGGTGTATGCGTACTCGCAAAGAATGCAGGTGTTGTAAGCTTCGTAGACGCAACCAGGATCGTCATCGAAAGAGAAGACGGTACCGGCAGCGACGAATACAGCCTGCTCAAGTATAAGCGTTCCAACCAGGGCACCTGCATCAATCAGAAGCCCATCGTAAGCCACGGCGAAAGAATCG
Organism: Clostridia bacterium; assembly: GCA_024402995.1. Classification (GTDB taxonomy): domain Bacteria; phylum Bacillota; class Clostridia; order Peptostreptococcales; family Anaerovoracaceae; genus JAKSSR01. Next base: position 33,514 of record JAKSSR010000008.1, read on the forward strand.
AAGCCGGCGAAACCATTGCCGACGGTCCTTCCACCGACCAGGGCGAGATCGCTCTGGGCAGAAACCTTCTCATCGGCTTCATGACCTGGGAAGGCTACAACTACGAAGACGCTATCATCCTTAACGAAAGACTCCTCATGGACGATGTTCTCACATCCATCCACATTGAGGAATACGAATCCGAATCCAGAGATACCAAGCTCGGCGCAGAAGAGATCACCAGAGACATCCCCAACGTCGGTGAAGATGCTCTCAAGGATCTGGACGAAGAAGGCATCATCAGAGTCGGCGCAGAGGTCGATTCCGGTGACATTCTCGTCGGCAAGGTCACTCCTAAGGGAGAAACCGAACTCTCCGCAGAAGAAAAGCTGCTCCGCGCTATCTTCGGTGAAAAGGCAAGAGAAGTCCGTGATACCTCTCTGCGCGTTCCCCACGGTGAAACCGGTATCGTTGTCGACGTCAAGATCTTCTCAAGACAGAACAACGACGAACTTCCCCCGGGAGTCAACAAGCTGGTCCGCTGCTACATCGCCACCAAGAGAAAGATCCAGGTGGGCGACAAGATGGCAGGCCGCCACGGCAACAAGGGTGTTATTTCCAGAGTTCTGCCCATGGAAGACATGCCCTTTACTGCAGACGGCACTCCGCTGCAGGTCATGCTTAACCCCCTCGGCGTTCCTTCCCGTATGAATATCGGTCAGGTCCTTGAGGTCCACCTCGGTCTTGCCGCTAAGAAGAAGGGCTGGTACGTCTCCACACCTGTATTCGACGGCGCAAGCGAAAAGGACGTCATCGGACTGCTGAAGGAATGCGGTTATCCCGAATCCGGCAAGCTCCGTATGCGTGACGGCCGTACCGGTGATTACTTCGATCACCCCGTAACCGTTGGCTACATGTACATGCTCAAGCTGCACCACCTCGTAGACGACAAGATCCACGCAAGAAGCACCGGCCCGTACTCACTGGTCACCCAGCAGCCTCTCGGCGGCAAGGCCCAGTTCGGCGGACAGCGTTTCGGTGAAATGGAAGTCTGGGCTCTGGAAGCCTACGGCGCAGCATATACACTCCAGGAAATCCTTACTGTCAAGTCCGATGACGTCGTCGGCCGTGTAAAGACCTACGAATCCATCGTTAAGGACGAAAACATTCCCGAACCGGGCATTCCCGAATCCTTCAAGGTCCTTATCAAGGAAATGCAGTCCCTGGGTCTGGATGTCAAGGTCCTCAACGAGCTGGACGAAGAAATCGAACTTAAGGACACCAGCGAACTCGACGGTGCCACCAACTTCTCCGCAATCGAATTCGAAGACGAGAAGAGACAGAACAGAAATGATGAATACTTAGCCGAAGGCGCAGGCTTTACCGAGCTTGACGAATACGGAGAGGCCGTTAAGGAAGCTGCTTTTGAAGCAGATATGAACCCCTCCATGGAGGATGAATATTAATCCCGGTCCGTTATCGTTTGGTAAGTAAAGCAGAAAGGGGAGATCTCCTTGGAATTAAGTAATTTTGAATCATTACAGATAAACCTTGCCTCTACTGAAAAGATCAGAAGCTGGTCTCACGGTGAGGTGAAAAAGCCCGAAACTATCAATTACAGAACTCTCAAGCCCGAAGTAGACGGTCTGTTCTGCGAAAGAATTTTCGGACCCTCTAAGGACTGGGAATGCCACTGCGGTAAGTACAAGAAAATCCGTTATAAGGGTATTGTGTGCGACCGCTGCGGCGTTGAAGTCACCAAATCAAAGGTAAGAAGAGAAAGAATGGGCCACATCGAACTGGCTACCCCCGTATCACACATCTGGTACTTCAAGGGTATTCCCAGCAGAATCGGTCTTGTTCTTGACCTGTCCCCCAGAAATCTGGAAAAGGTCCTCTACTTTGCCGCATATATCGTAACCGACCCCGGCGATACTGATCTTGCTTATAAGGAGATCCTCCTTGAGCAGGAATACAGAGCAAAGAGAGACGAGTACGGCAACCGTTTCAAGGCCGGTATGGGCGCTGAAGCTATCCGTCAGCTCCTCTGCGAGGTCGATCTTGACACTCTCGCTGTAGAACTCAGAGAAACCCTCAAGGACGCTCAGGGCCAGAAGAGAGTAAGAATCGTCAGAAGACTGGAAGTTATCGAGGCTCTGAGAGCAGCCAACAACAGACCTGAATGGATGATCCTCGAAGTCGTTCCCGTCATTCCGCCCGATCTTCGTCCCATGGTCCAACTGGACGGCGGCCGCTTCGCGACTTCCGACCTCAACGACCTCTACAGAAGAGTCATTAACAGAAACAACAGACTTAAGAGACTTCTTGAGCTCAGCGCTCCTGATATCATTATCAGAAACGAAAAGAGAATGCTTCAGGAAGCAGTCGACGCCCTTATCGACAACGGCCGCAGAGGCCGCCCGGTAACCGGTCCCGGCTCCAGACCTCTCAAGTCTCTGTCCGACATGCTCAAGGGTAAGCAGGGACGTTTCCGTCAGAACCTGCTGGGTAAGCGTGTTGACTACTCCGGCCGTTCCGTAATTGTTGTCGGCCCCGAACTCAAGTTCTATCAGTGCGGTCTTCCCAAGAAGATGGCTCTGGAAC
>JAKSSR010000080.1 GCA_024402995.1 Clostridia bacterium
ATTCAGCGTTGTCTTCGAAGAGGGAGTTAGCCCAGGAAGGACCTCTGCCGTTCTTATCCTTGGTGTAAGGCATGGAAGGTGCGGATGCGCCCCAAATGGAGGAGCAGCCGGTAGCGTTTGCGATCATCATTCTGTCGCCGAAGAGCTGAGTGATGACCTTGATGTACGGAGTCTCGCCGCAGCCGGAGCATGCGCCGGAGAATTCGAAGTAGGGCTGTGCGAACTGGCTTCCCTTAACAGTAGTTCTGGGGAGAATGTCCTTCTGGGTGACCTTTTCAACAGCATAGGTCCAGTTGTCGGCTTCGCCGAGCTGGGTGTCGAGAGCGACCATATCGAGAGCCTTTGCGGGGCAGATGTCTGCGCAGTTGCCGCAGCCGAGGCAGTCGAGCGGGGAGACCTGCATTCTGTAAACGAGGCCTGCCAGTTCCTTGCCGATAGCCTTCTTGGTAGCGAAGGTTGCGGGAGCCTTAGCGACTTCCTTTTCGTCGAGGAGAACGGGTCTGATGGTGCTGTGCGGGCAAACGAATGCGCACTGGTTGCACTGGACGCACTTGTCAATGTTCCATGCGGGAACCTTAACTGCTACGCCGCGCTTTTCGTATGCTGCGGTGCCGCTGGGGAAGGTACCGTCGACTCTGTCGGGTCTTGCGAAGATGGAAACGGGCAGCTTGTCGCCTTCCTGCTTGTTGACAGGAATAACGATGTCGCTTACGAATTCGGGAACCTTGTTTTCCTTTACCTTCTTGTCAGCAGCCTTTGCCCACTTTTCTGCGTCATACTTGACTTCGTGGAGTGCGTTGAGACCTGCGTCTACTGCTGCGTAGTTCATGTTGACAACGTCATCACCCTTCTTGCCGTAGGTCTTCTTGATGGAAGCCTTCAGATACTTTTCAGCATCCTTGACGGGGATAACCTTGGTGAGCTGGAAGAACGCAGACTGCATGATCATGTTGATTCTGCTGCCGAGGCCGATTTCGTTACCGATCTTAACGGCGTTGACGGTGTAGAACTTGATCTTGTTTTCTGCAATGTATCTCTTCATTGCGCCGGGGAGTTCCTTATCGAGTTCTTCGTCGTCCCAGATGCAGTTGAGGAGGAAGGTGCCGCCCTTCTTGAGGCCTGCCAGAACGTCATACTGGTTGACGTATGCTTCATTGTGGCATGCTACGAAGTCAGCTTCAGTGATGAGGTAAGTGGACTGAATCTTGTTCTTACCGAAACGGAGGTGGGAAATGGTGATACCGCCGGACTTCTTGGAGTCATAGCTGAAGTATCCCTGAGCGTACATCTTGGTGTTGTCGCCGATGATCTTGATGGCCTGCTTGTTTGCGCCAACGGTACCGTCGGAGCCGAGACCCCAGAACTTGCATCTGGTGGTTCCTTCGGGTTCGGTTGCGATCTTGACGGTTTCGAGGCTGGAGCCGTAAACGTCATCTTCAATACCGAGGGTGAAGTGATCCTTGGGAGCCTTCTTTGCAAGGTTCTTGTAAACTGCAACGATCTGGCCGGGGGTGGTGTCCTTGGAGCCGAGACCGTATCTGCCTGCAACGATCTTGGGAGCGTTTGCATCAGCAGCATACATGGTCATAACGTCCATGTAGAGAGGATCGCCGAGAGCGCCGGGTTCCTTGGTTCTGTCGAGGACGGCGATCTTCTTGACGGTCTTGGGCATAACAGCCTTGAAGTACTTGGTGGACCAGGGTCTGTAGAGTCTGACCTTCAGGAGGCCGACCTTCTTGTTCTGTGCCCACTTGGAAGCGAGAACTTCTTCTGCGCATTCGCAGACGGAGCCCATTGCTACGATGACAAGTTCAGCATCCTTAGCGCCAACGTAATCGAAGGGCTTATACTTTCTGCCGATTTCCTTGCCGATCTTCTTCATGTAGTCAGCGACGATGTCGGGAAGAGCATCATAGTAGCAGTTAGCTGCTTCTCTTGCCTGGAAGAAGATGTCGGGGTTCTGTGCGGTACCGCGGATAACGGGGTGTTCGGGGTTGAGAGCGTTCTTTCTGAAAGCTTCAACTGCATCCCAGTCGAGGAGCTTTGCATAGACGTCATAGTCTACGACTTCGACCTTCTGAATTTCGTGAGAGGTTCTGAAACCATCGAAATAGTGGAGGAAAGGAACCTTGCCCTTGATTGCGGAGAGGTGAGCTACGCCTGCGAGGTCCATAACTTCCTGAACGGAGGAGGAGCACAGGAGTGCGAAACCGGTCTGACGGCATGCCATAACGTCGGAGTGGTCACCGAAGATGGACAGTGCGTGGGTTGCAAGAGTTCTTGCAGTAACATGGAAGACGCCGGGAAGCAGTTCGCCTGCGATCTTGTACATGTTCGGAATCATGAGGAGCAGACCCTGAGAAGCGGTGTAGGTGGTGGTCAGAGCGCCGGCTGCGAGGGAACCGTGAACGGCACCGGATGCGCCAGCTTCAGACTGCATTTCAACGACCTTGACCTGCTGTCCGAAGAGGTTCTTCTGACCGTGAGCAGACATATCGTCAACGATTTCTGCCATGGGAGAAGACGGGGTGATGGGGAAGATAGCTGCTACATCAGTAAATGCGTAGGACACATATGCTGCTGCGGCATTACCATCCATAGTTTTAAAATGCTTTGCCATGATTTTCTCTCCTTTTTTAAAAATTCTGCAAAACAGTGAATGTGAAGATTAAATTTTCACTCATTGTCAATTATAATCTCTGTGTGTTTTTTTGCAATCTTAAAAGACAAAAAACCTTGCGTTTTTTGAAGTTTTTTTGATGCTTTTTTTCGATGCGTCAAAACGGGCATTTTTGATGAAAAACAGGAATGCCCATTTTTCAATAGTTAAGGCCTATTTCTCATATTTTTGCTTTTATTTGCCTATTTTTAATGTATAATGATTTTCGCGCTGTTTTGCGCAGGAAAGGGAAAAACAATGTTCAGAAAATATATAGGCGACAGAGAGTTTTACAATAAGCTCCTTAAGATAATGATCCCTCTTCTGATCCAGAACGTGATCACTAATCTGGTCTCACTTCTGGATAATATTATGGTCGGTCAGGTAGGCACGGAGCCCATGTCAGGTGTAGCCATAGTCAACCAGCTGCTGTTCATCTTCAATCTGTGCATCTTCGCCGTAAACGCATCGGCGGGCATATACTCAGCCCAGTTCTTCGGCAAAGGCGACATGGAGGGCGTGCGCAGCAGTTTTCGCATGAAATTCTGGTTGTGTGCTGCCGTATTCGCAGTGGCTCTCGCCGTACTGCTGCCCTGCGGTGATTTCTTTATCGGAATATTCCTCCACGACAGTCAGGAAGGCCTGGATCTGGCAGCAACTCTGCAGTCTGCATCCGATTACCTGAAAGTCATGTACGTCGGCCTTCTTCCCTTCGCAATAGCCCAGGCCTACGGCAGTACCCTTCGCGAGGGCGGCGAGACCGTGATCCCGATGAGGGCAAGCATCAGCGCGGTGTTCGTCAATCTGATCCTCAACTATATACTGATTTTCGGAAAGCTGGGCGCTCCTGCCATGGGAGTTGTCGGAGCAGCCATAGCAACAGTGATCTCCAGATTCGTGGAATTCGGCATTATTGCCATTTACGCTCATACCCACAAGAAAAAACTGCTTTATATGGAAGGACTGTTCAAGACTCTGCGCGTCAGGGGCGGTCTTGCGGGCAGCATACTGCGCATGGGCTTTCCGCTCATACTCAACGAATTTCTCTGGTCCACAGGCATGACCATGCTCAACCAGTGCTACTCGATGAGAGGTCTGGAAGTAGTCTCTGCCTGCAACATTTCATCAACGGTTTCAAACCTCTTCTTCTGTGCCATCTTTGCCATGGGCAATACCATATCAATAATAGTAGGTCAGCTCCTGGGAGCCGGTGAGTTGGACAGAGCTGTTGACGAAGCAAGGAAACTCATCGCCTTCTCTGTGACCCTCAGCGTAGGCGTAGGCATAGTCCTCGCCTTCCTGGCGCCCCTCTTTCCGCAGCTGTATAACACGACCGATATGGTCAAGGACATTGCAGACAAGATGATACTCATCATCGCCATTTCAATGCCCTTCTGTGCCTTCTCTCACGGATGTTATTTCACCCTCAGATCAGGCGGAAACACCTGGATCACCTTCCTGTTCGACTGTGTATTTACCTGGGTAGTATGCCTGCCCATTGCCCTGATCCTTTCCAGATTTACCGCAGTTCCCATTATTCCCATGTATGCAGCAGTAAGGGCAACTGAGATCATCAAGGTCATGATCGGTCTTCCGATGCTCAAAAGCAGAAAATGGGTCCACAATCTGGTGGAATAACGGTTATGTCAATGTAATCTATAAGCAAAGATCATTCACAATATTAAGGCCGACCTTCAAGCCGGGGATCAGACTGGCGGCCTCAACCCATTCTTCTCTTGTGTGGGCTTTTCCGCCTCTGCAGAGACCTACACAAGTTGCCGGAATACCAAGGGAAAGAGGAATGTTGCAGTCCGTAGACAACGGTTCTCTTACAACTTCACTGCCTGTTACTTCTGTATCTGCTCTGCTGCAGCTGTTAATAAGCTCCTCAAGCTCATCATTATTCTTTACAGCACTGCAGGGCCTTTCTCCGATAAGTTCCTTCTCGAATACAGTATCCTCACAGTTCATTTCATCAAATAAATCGAAGAACTGTTTTCTCATTTGCGCAAGACAAGCCAGATCATCAGAACGGTATTCATAAAGCATCTCAGCATTTTGCGCGATAGTATTTACTGAAGTACCGCCTCTGATTTCTCCGACGTTGTATGTAGTTTTTCGCCCGGCTGCAGCCGGAATTTCCTGATCATACAGTCTTGAAATCATTTCAGCCATAGCAGCAATAGCATTGGGGTTTCCGAAGGCACCGTAAGAATGCCCGCCTTTGGTTTTGCAGCTTACCCTCCATCTTTCAGATCCGACAGCTCTGCAGACAACTTTATCGAGATACAGATCAAAGCTGACATGCCTCTTGATGTCCCACTCTCTGCAGATTTGTCTTATCCCCTTGAGGTTTCCCAGACCTTCTTCACAGCTGTTGAATACAAAGAGTAAAGGACTTGCAGGTTCTGTTTTTTTCTCAATAACAAATTTCGCTATCAGCATGAGATTGACAAGATTTGCGGTATCGTCACCGATCCCCGGAGCATAAAGAATGCCGTTCTCTTCCTTTACGCTGATAGTATCCATGTCGGGGAATACGATATCGGTATGTGCCGTAAATGCAGTGTATGGTCCGGAGTTTTTCCCGGGAAAAGGCATCACAACATTCAGGGCCTCGTCAATGATCACGTCAGCGGCACCCTGCCTGACTAACCAGTCCTTGATGAAATGCGCCCTTCTTTCTTCATGGTGAGAAGGCGCAGGTATTGCAGCTATTGCCTTTAACAGTTCCTTTTGTTCATCAGCATGAGCTTCAGCCCATTTAAACATTTCCTGTTTATTTATCATCGAGATATACGCATCCTCCATATTCAAAAAAGTCTATCAGCACAAAAGCAGCCCCGGATCACTCCGCTGACTGCTTTTAGTTTGATGGCGGGGTTTGTCCTGCCTATTTCAGTTTCATATATAGCTTTGGAGCCGTCAGATCTTCCCTTGCTCCGGGTAATCTGCGCTCTTCAAATACGATACTATCCTCCTTCTTCAGAGAATAGAATATTTCATGAATTACCTCAAGGGGTTCGGGGCAATCCGCAGGCGGGAAAAGAGGCTTAATCATATCGGTCAGATCAGACAGCGTCAGCGCTTCTTTCTTCATAGCATCGATCAAAGTATCGTAAGCTTGCTTTCGTTCAGTTTCTCCAATGCTGCTCACAGTGATCCCCGGCTTTTTCATAGGCTTTATGACCAATTCATCTGCGGTAATAAAGCCAAAGCTCATCGGCGGGATGGGAATCACCCGGTCTACATCATCGGGAAACGCGACAGGGGTGGAAGAAAGGAACGCACCATGTTCAGCATAACCGGCAAACATCGGGAAATTATACCGGGAAAATGAGATCCTATCCGGTTCATCTCTTTTCAGCAGCAATCCGACGATCTCACTGGGCATTTCACAAAATGCGGCTTCCATTGCGGCGTCTGAAGCAAAGCCTTTGTTGATATATTTCAGGATAAGCTGGCACATCAGGTCGCTCATATGAACGGTGGTACCATCCTTCAGTTCGATGTACTTGTCCTGAATGTCCTTAAGCTGATACATTTTATAGCCTTCGTTCAGAAGACGTTCGGCAATGGCAGTGTATTCCCTGCAGCGGCCGGCGCAGCATCCGGCATTACCGTTCGCTACATAGGCGATCTCAGGCTCGGTATTCAGGCCATCGACAAACGGATGTGCCCATTCATCGCCGCCCTTGGCATTTGAACGGCTATGCATCAGCCCTATTGTGCCCTGCAGCTTTGCAGCGGGCGTATTATTGAGCAGATAGTCCAGATCGCCCATAAGCTTCTCGTATCCGAGTTTACCGTTCTTAAGAGTCACAAGGCCGGTATAGTAACCGCCGCTGAAACCCTGCTCCTTACGCATCATTTCTATAAGTATAGGGGCTGCTTCAAAACGGCCCACATATGCAGCAATATTACACATAATGTATCTTCCAATAACTTTTACTCATTACATCTCA
>JAKSSR010000081.1 GCA_024402995.1 Clostridia bacterium
TCGGGATGACTGGAAAGACCTTTTTTTAGTGTCTACTTTGTGTTGACAAGTTCACTGCTCCGAGAAGAGCAGGTCTTTTTTCTTTTAGTAAAGCAGGTAGCTGATACCCATGAGAATGTAGAGGGGACCGAAGCAGTACACCATGAACATTTCCTTGAGGTGGGGCTTTTCCCTGAAGTAATTGGTCATTTCAACGATCTCCAGGAAGTAGCAGGCTGCGCCGAAGAAATAAGCAATGGCGCGCAGTTTGGTAAGATGGTGATTGAAAATGGAAATGAGGAAGAGGACCACAGCAATGAGTACGCCGAGGTTTCTTGCCCAAATGAGGATCTCATTGAGTATAGGGTGCCGGGCGTGTTCGATAAATTCCTCGTCATCGAAAAGTTCCTCAATGTCGCGTTCAAGATGTTTGAGTACATGTCTTCTGATTCTCAGCATGGGGAGCTCCTTATCTGTATTTGTCTAAAATTGAATAAATGATACCGGGGGTGTAGCCAAGGGCGGAAAGGCGGCGGCCAAGCTTTGCCAGCTTCTTTTCATCTGGCTTTTCTTCATCTTCTTCTGGAAGGGGAAGAATTTTAAGAGCCTGGGCGTAAGCGCGGTCGTATTCGCTTTCCCCGCTTTCCTCTTTTAAGCTTTCTATGGCAGAGTTTATATCTTCTCCGCTGAGGCCTTTCCTTAAAAGTTCCTGCCTGATGAGCCTTTCGGCTTTGCCTGATCTTGCGGAAAGAACTGCCTGACGGGAAGCATAGGCTTCGTCGTCAATATAACCTCTGTTGGCCAGTTCTTTGGCGGCAGCATTCGCTTCTTCTTCAGTATATCCCTTTTTTTGAAGCTTTGCAGATAATTCAGCCGCAGAAACGCTTTTTACGGAAAGCATGTCCATAGCGGCTGAAAGGGCAGGAACGGGGGCTTTTCCGTCAAATACCAGTTCCTGAACATAAATGTCAGTAGTCCCTTCCGAAGGCTGAGTGCAGAGACTTCCGGCCAGACCGTAAGGAAGAGCCAGAGACGTCAGCAGACCTTCGGGACGGCCGCTGCAGCTTACGGTTTCTTCGTATTCCAGCACTCTGTTGAGAACTGAAAACTTCTTGAAGCCCATGGCAAGGCCGGCGCCGCAGAACTTGGAGTATGCTTCCTTGCGTGTCCATATGCTGAAGAACTCAGATGTCCATTCAGCGGAACCCACCGCAAGCCCATCCAGATATTCCTTTTCAAGGCTGTGAAGTTTCTTGGTTACGCCATCCTTGACGTTCCTTGAGACTTCTTCAATGTCCAGGCCAATGTCACTGCAGTCGCTTACTACCGCGGCCCACCAGTTCTTCGTGTCGCTTACTGAAATGCGGATAGGGCAGGGAAGTTTTTCTTCTCCGTCCCTTACAAGAAGAGGTTCTCCGGAAGGACCGTGAACAAGTGAAAGGCCTTCCAGTCCTTCATTTTCAAGAACAAGAGGCACCAGATCTTCTGATTTGTATATTCTGTTTTTCTTCTTTTTAACGAGATAAACTGTCATCTGTAAGTCTGCCTGAAACTGAAATTGCAATATAATTATACTTGCTGCTCCAGATACTTGTCAAACCTGCCGGGATGCTGTATAATAACAAAACAGCAGCCCTGCCGGCCCTGGCCGGGTCCTGCGCAATGGGAATTTGTGAACCGTGTCAGGTCCGGAAGGAAGCAGCACTAAGCAGAGCCCCCATGTGCCGCAGTTCAGCCTGGCCGGGGCCGACAGGGCCGCATTTTTTATAGCCAAATTACGAAAGGATGCCAAATGTACCAGGCTCTTTACAGAAGCTTCAGACCCGAGAATTTCAATACTCTGCTGGGTCAGGAACACATTGTAAGAATACTGCAAAACCAGATAGCAAGCGGGTCTACTGGCCACGCTTATCTTTTCTGCGGAACTCGCGGAACAGGTAAGACCACTACTGCCCGTCTTCTTGCCAAGGCTTTAAACTGTACGGGCAACGGGGCTAAGCCCTGCGGACAGTGCAGCGCCTGCAAGGCCATTGCGGCAGGCAATTTCCTTGATGTTGTAGAAATAGACGCCGCGTCCAATAACGGCGTAGACGATATACGCGATCTTCGCGAAAGCGTCAACTTTCCGCCGGCAGTAGGACGCACCAAAGTATATATCATAGACGAAGCTCACATGCTTACAGGTCCGGCAGCCAACGCTCTCCTAAAGACTCTGGAAGAGCCTCCTCAGAATGTTGTGTTTATTCTGGCAACTACTGAACCATCAAAGCTTCCGGCAACCATTCTTTCCAGATGTCTGCGCATGGATTTCAGAAGGATCCCCGAAGAGCAGCTTGTAAAGCGTTTCTCCGAGATCTGCGTCAAGCTGGACGTTGAAGCCGCTCCGGACGCTCTTGCCCTCATTGCCGTCAATGCCGACGGATCCGCAAGAGACGGTCTTTCCCTTCTTGACCGCTGCATTTCCGGCGCAAAGAAGCTTACCAGAGACGACGTTCTCTTCCTTTTGGGAATGGCCGGAACGGATACTTTCCTTGAAATCACCGACGACATACTCCGCGGCGACTGCGGAGCCGCTCTTACCAGTTTTGCCAAGGTCCTGGCCGAAGGCAAGGAAGCGGCGCAGTTTGCCCGCGACTGGGTCGAACATTTAAGGGACCTTATCATAATCAAATACGCCAAGCAGCCGGAGAACATTCTCAATCTTTCCATTGAGAACATACGCCGTCTGAAGGATCAGTGCGACCGCATCGATACCGCGTCTCTGCGTCTTTGGATCACAGAGCTTTCCAAGGCTCTGGCAGACGCCAAGTGGTCTCCCCGTCCCCGCATACTCATTGAGCTGGCCATAGTTCGCATGGTAGAAGGGCAGGCCTTGGAAGCACCGGCTCCCGCTCCCGAAAAGCGCAGAGAGGCTCCTGCAAAGCCCGCTCCACAGAGAAAGATCATGCCTCTAGAGGACAGTGCTCCCAAAAGAGCTTCAGTTCCCGCTCCTAAGCATGAGGAACCTGTGCCAAAGCGTCCCGAACCTGACGAAAAGCCCAAGGCCCGTGAAGTTTCTTCCTTTGGTGAGGCAGAGCAGATGTCTGCGGCCGAAATGGCAGAACTGAGAGAAGCCATGGCGGAGCCTTCTATCGAGGCACTTACTCCGGACGAAGAAAACGATGCCCTCTGGAATGCCGTTCTTCACGATGCTTCCATTTCCATTCAGCTTCAGATGTCCGGTGCTATGCTCCAGGAAATGGACGACAGCAGCTTCACCATTCGCGTAAGCAACGTCATTCTTGCCGACCGTTTCAACGCCAACGCCTCAAGCTTTGAAAACCTTATGGAGATACGCAGCGGTGTCAAGCGAAAGATGAAGGTCATTGTATAGAAACGTATAATTTGTTATCATAAATCGTTAATCAAAACTCAAATCATCAGGAGGTAAACATACATGGGCAAAGGAATGAAAGCAGGAAAGAAGCATAAGGCTCCTTCCATGGGCGGAGGCATGAGCTCTGCTCAGATGGCACAGCTTCAGGCAATGCAGAGCAAGATGGAAGCTGCACAGGCTGAAGTCGAAGCCAGCGAAACCGAGGCAAGCGCAGGCGGCGGAGCTGTTACCGTCAAGGTCAACGGCAAACACGAACTGGTCGCTGTCAGCATCAAGCCCGAACTCTGTGATCCCGACGATGTTGAAATGCTTCAGGATCTGATCATCGCAGCCGCCAATGAGGCAATGCGTCAGATCGACGAAATTTCCCAGACTAAGATGAGCGCCGTAACCGGCGGCATGGGTCTGCCTTTCTAAAGAATGAAGTATTACGCAAAGAGTCTTTCCAAGCTCATTGCCGAGCTGGGTAAGCTGCCGGGGATCGGCGGCAAAAGCGCCCAGAGGCTGGCCTTCCACATTCTGTCCATGACAGACGAGCAGGCCTCAGCTCTGGCAGGCGCCATTACCGAAGCCAAACAGAGTATTAAATATTGCAGCGTCTGCGGCAACTTTACCGACGCCGAGACCTGCCCCATATGCAGCGATACATCCCGGGACAACTCCGTTATTTGCGTGGTTGAAACCCCGAAGGATGTTTTTGCCATGGAAAGAGCAGGAAGCTTCAAAGGACGCTATCACGTCCTTCACGGGGCCATTTCCCCGCTGGACGGCATAGGCCCTTCAGACATTAATCTAAAGAGCCTCATCACCAGACTTCAGACCGAAGATGACGTTAAAGAAGTAATACTGGCTACCAGTCCCCGTGTTGAAGGTGAGGCTACGGCTATGTATATCTCCAAACTGCTGAAACCTGCCGGCCTTAAGGTCACAAGGATCGCTTACGGTCTTCCCGTAGGCGGCGACCTTGAGTATGCCGACGAGGTGACTCTTTCCAAGGCCATAGAAGGAAGAAAGGAACTTTAAATGAGCACTCTTCTCATTAAGAACGGCAGGATCATGGATCCTGTCAATAAAACCGACCGTGTGGCAAATCTCTTCGTCCGTGACGGCAAGATCGTTTCAGTTACCGAAGAAGAACCTGCTGCCGATACTGTTGTCGATGCTTCCGGAAAGCTTGTAACTCCCGGTTTCATCGATATTCACATGCACGAAAGTGCCATTCCCGAAGGCTCCGACCAGGTCCCGCCCTACATTGAAAGATCAATGCTCCTCATGGGCGTGACCAGCTGCTTCGGCGGCAACTGCGGCGATGCCTACGGCGATCCCGCAGAGCTTCTTGATTTCTATGACGAACACGGCTGCTACATCAACATGGGCCTTTTCGCAGGTCACAGCTATATTCGCAGCAAGTGCGGCGGAACAGACAAGTATGCTCCCGTCAGCGCTGAAGTGCTCGAGGCCATGAAGAAGCAGGCTCAGGCTTACCTTGACGCAGGCTGCATGGGTATTTCCTTCGGCGTAAAGTACATTCCCGGCACTACCTGGGAAGAAATGGTGGAGTTGTCCAAACTGGTCGTCCCTTCAGGCCGTCTGGTTACTGCCCATATCCGCAACGACTGTGTCAACGACATGGACGCCATTGACGAACTGCGCCGTCTTTCCGAAGACACCGGCTGCCGCGTAGAGGTCTCCCACATAGGTTCCATGGCCGCTTACGGTCACATGGACGAATTCCTCCGCCACTACGATGACGCAAGAGCTGCCGGAGTCGATATGCAGGCTGACTGCTATCCCTACAACGCTTTCAGTACCGCCATCGGCGCAACCACCTTTGACGACTACAGTCTTAAAAACTATAACTATAACTACGGTGCCATTCAGATCGTAGACGGCGAAAATGCAGGCAAGCGCTGCACCAAGGAGATCTTTGACTGGGAACGCGCCAACCATCCCGAGCACCTGTGCATCGGTTTCTTTATGAATCCCGATGAAATCGTCATGGCCATGACCCATGAGGGTGTTATGCTTGGCAGCGACGGTCTCCGCGCAGGCCTCCAGGGACATCCCAGAGCAGCAGGAGCCTTCCCCCGTCTCATCAGCGAATACGTAAAGACCGGAAAGGTCACTCTGGAACATGCTCTCGAAATGATGATCTCCATGCCAAGAGAACGGCTCGGTCTGGAAAACAAGGGCGTTTTCAACGCCGGAGCAGACGCGGATATCCTTATCTGGGATTACGACCGCATGAAGGATATGGCAACCTTTGACGAGCCTAATCTTGGTGCAGAAGGCATCGATTACGTCTTCATCGGTGGAGAAATTGCCGCAAAGGACGGCGAAGTAGTAAACAGCAAGCTAGGAAGATCCATCCGTTTTAAGGAGAAGAAATAATGAAGCCTTTTCTTCCCGTGCCGGATCCCGTTGCGTTTACCGTATTTGGGATAGATATAATGTGGTATGCCGTCATGATAACCATTGGTATGGTCATCGGCGGCTGTATACTCTGCAGGAGAGCGCCTTCCAGAGGCTTCACCTCTGATAATGCCCTGGACATGATACTCTACACGGTTCCCGTGGCGGTCATTGGTGCAAGGCTCTATTACGTTGCCTTTGAGTGGCAGTACTATTCAAAGAACCTGAGGCAGATATTCAATTTCAGAGGCGGAGGCCTGGCCATTCACGGCGGTCTCATATTTACCATCCTCATGCTTCTGTTCCTCTGCCGCAAGAGAAAACAGAATCTGCTGGACTGGCTGGATATTGTTTTCCCCTGCATTGCTGTAGGACAGGCTATTGGCCGCTGGGGCAATTACTTCAACAGCGAGGCTCACGGTACTCCGACGGATCTGCCCTGGCACATACTCTGTGACGGTGAACTGGTCCATCCGACTTTCCTTTATGAGTCGCTATGGTGCCTGCTTCTGTGTATTTTTCTTATCTGGCTCGATGAACGTCATCTTAAGAACGGCAGGGGCTTTAAGGGGCAGATCGTTTGCCTCTATGGCATGCTCTATTCTGTTGAGCGCTTCTTTGTGGAAGGTTTGAGAACGGACAGCCTGTATCTTGACCCCGCAAGGACCATACGTCAGGCTCAGGTCATAAGCGTGGGTATTTTTGCGGTATCGCTGGCCCTCTATCTGATTTTCAGAAAGAAGGGCTGGCCCATAAAGGCTGAAGAA
>JAKSSR010000082.1 GCA_024402995.1 Clostridia bacterium
ATAGTTGCTCCTACATTACATATATAATTGTTGATGCTTTCAGCCACACAGTCAGGCTTAGGAAAACTTGTCGCACCATTGTCAAGATATACTGTTTTCATAATAATTCATTCCCTTAATTTCAGCGCAGAATTACTTTAATTTATAAAAACGATTAAAGGATTGCCAAATTGCAAACAATAGTTTATCATAAACATATAAATATTCAATAAAAAAAGGAAAATTACATGCTCAGAATTACTTTGAAACAACTTGAAGTTTTCGTTGCTGTAGCGGATAACAATAGTTTTACCCTCGCTGCCGAGAGCCTTTACATGACTCAGTCAACGGTAAGTGTACACATCGCTTCTTTAGAGGATACTCTGGGAACACCAGTCTTTGAAAGAATAAATAAAAAGCGCATTTCACTGACCCCGGTAGGCCGTACAATATACGGATATGCCAAGGAAGTCATCAGAAACTGCAGTGATATCGAACAGCTTGCCGGCCAGAAAGAACCCGAAAAGCTGAGAATAGGCGCCTCTACAGTTCCTTCCCAGTGCTGGCTTCCCGATATAATGTCTGAATTCATAGGAGAATGCGGGAACTGCGCCTTTATTCTGCGTAAGGGAGATTCGTTTCAGGTTCATGAAATGATACGCCGCAGAACAGTACGCGTAGGCTTTGTCGGAACAATACTTGACAAAGTAAACATGGATTACACTCCCGTAACTCAGGATCGTATTGTAATGCTAACTCCGAACAACAGGCACTTTTGTGACATGAAATCCAGAAATGCCTGCGCAGACGATCTTTTAGGCGAGCCTATAATAATGCGGGAAGCCGAGTCCGGTACACGCAGGGAATTCACGGAATACCTCTTCAATAACGGGATACCACTAGAAAGTATCGATCAGGTTGCCGAAATTGATCAGCCGGGTGCAATTATTGAGTCCGTTTCAAAGGAAGTCGGTATTTCGCCGATGTCTGAAAAAATAGCAGCCCAGTTTATCGCAGACGGAAAAGTACTTGCTTTTCGATTCAAAACGGACCTCATACGAAACATATACATGGTCACTGAAAAGGAATTCGAAGCGTCTGTCCCTGAAAAAAACTTCGTAAAATTCGTCACGAACAGGCTTAAGAGAATATAACATTTATAGATTCAATATTACAAGCCTTTACATTGTTAATCTTTATTTTTAATAACCATAGAAATTGTCTATAATTTCTATGGTTGTTATTTTTATTACGCTAAAAAAAGGAGTATTCAAAATGAAAAAGATCAATTGGCTCTTAGTAGTCACCGGTCTGCTCGTTGGTGCAGCAGCAGTTGCCCTTACAGCTCTCGGCAATCCTCCCAACATGGGATTCTGCATCGCCTGCTTCCTTCGCGATATCGCAGGTGCTACAAAACTTCACAGTGCCGCAGTAGTTCAGTATTTCAGACCTGAAATCATCGGTCTGGTCCTGGGCTCCACCATTATGGCCATTGCCGGCAAGGAATTCAAGGCAAAAGCCGGTTCCTCCCCCGCAACCAGATTCGTTCTCGGTTTCTTCGTCATGGTTGGCGCTCTTGTCTTCCTTGGGTGCCCCCTGAGAATGGTCATCAGAATGGGCGGAGGCGACCTCAACGCTTTCGTAGGCTTCGCAGGCTTCTTCATCGGGATCCTCATCGGTATCTTCTTCCTCAAGAAGGGATTCTCCCTTAAGAGGACCTACAAGGTCAACACCTCCGAAGGTCTCGTGCTTCCCGCAGCACTTGTCATCTTCGGCGTACTGGTACTTGCGGTTCCCGCCCTCTTCGCTTTCTCCGAAAGCGGCCCGGGTTCCAAGCATGCTCCTTTCTTCATTTCCCTTATCATAGCCTTAGTCATCGGCGCTCTTGCACAGAAGTCCAGAATGTGCTTTGCAGGCGGCCTTCGTGATGCTGTAATGTTCAAGGATTTCAATCTGGTCAGCGGATTCGTTGCAGTATTCATCGCAGTACTTCTTGGCAACATCATCCTCGGAAAGTTCTCCGGCTTCAGCACCTATCTTCAGCCCATCTCCCATGCAAGCCAGCTCTGGAACCTCCTCGGTATGGTCCTTGTTGGCTGGGGCAGCATTCTCCTCGGCGGATGCCCCCTCCGTCAGCTGATCCTTGCAGGCGAAGGCAACGGAGACTCCGCAGTTACCGTTCTTGGAATGATCGTCGGTGCTGCATTCTCCCATAACTTCGGTCTTGCAGGCTCTGCCGCATCTCTTACTGACGACGTTTATAAAGCAGGCGGCATCGGCACCAACGGCAAGGTCGCAGTTTTCATCGGTTTTGCTGTTCTCCTCGTCATATCACTGATCAACACCAAAAAGGAGGCTAAGTAATGAGCTCCATAGATGCAAGAGGTCTTTCCTGCCCCATGCCGGTAGTTCTGGTACAGAATGAAGTCAAAAAGAACGCTCCCGCTGAATTCCAGGTCCTTCTGGACAGCGAATGCTCCGTGGAAAACGTTACCCGCTTTGCAAAGAACAACGGTTACGAAGTAAAAGCCGAAGAAAACGGCGAAGAGACGACTCTCATCTGCACAAAGAAATAGTGCAAAAGCAAAACCAATCAGATATAATAGCAGTACAACAGTGTGCTGCTATTATTATTTTAGAGAAAAATGAAAGAATTTATCGCAACATTCCATACTCATGCCGACGCCATCGTGGCTCACCGTACTCTCACAGATAAAGCGATAGACGCCCGTATGATGCCGGTTCCCAGAAAGCTCAGCAGCTCCTGCGGAACATGTGTCAGATACAGTGCGGATGAAAGCTGCGCCGAAGAGCTCAAAACGGCGGATTTTGAGACAATATACAACGTTGAAGGCATAGGCAAATATTCCGTACTCGTAAAAGGAGAAGAAGATGACTGAAAAAGATATCAAGCTCACATCTCTTGCATCTTGCAGCGGGTGAGGCGCCAAACTCGGAGCAGGAGTTCTTGCTGAAGTTTTGGAAAACATAAAAAAACTGCCTGACGACAATCTTCTTGTCGGCTTCGACAACAGCGATGACGCAGCAGTATATAAGATAAACAATGAGTTGGCCATGGTCCAGACAGTAGATTTCTTTCCGCCGATAGCGGACGATCCGTACACCTTTGGCCAGATTGCCGCAGTCAACGCCCTTTCCGATATCTATGCCATGGGCGGTGAGCCCAGGATATGCCTTAACATAATGGGTGTCCCAAAGAAAATGCCAAAGGAAATAATCGGAGAAATACTCCGAGGCGGAAATGATAAGGTAACGGAAGCCGGGGCAGTTATAGCCGGCGGTCACACTATCTTCGACGAAGAGCCTAAATACGGCCTTTCAGTCACAGGATTTGTCCATCCGGACAAGTTCTACAAGAACA
Source organism: Clostridia bacterium (assembly GCA_024402995.1). GTDB lineage: Bacteria > Bacillota > Clostridia > Peptostreptococcales > Anaerovoracaceae > JAKSSR01. The sequence continues at coordinate 3,362 of JAKSSR010000082.1, forward strand.
ACGGCGGAAAAGACGGTGACGTGCTGATCCTGACAAAGCCTCTTGGAATAGGTGTACTTACGACTGCACAGAAAGCGGGTTTACTGGACAGCGAGACCCAGGACTTTGCAATTAAAATGATGACCACTCTGAACAAAAGCGCAAGGGATGTCATCATAAAATACGATGTTCATGCGTGCACCGACGTAACCGGTTTTGGTCTCATAGGACATCTGAGCGAGATGCTGGGCGACGCCCCACTTATGGCCGAGCTAGACACCGGGAGTATTGATTTTATTCCCAAGGCTGTTGAGTTCGCATCAATGGGCATACTGGCAGAAGGCATGTACCGCAACCGTAAGGCCTTTGCCAATGAAGTAGATGAAAGCAGAGCCGAGCAGGCCATTGCCGACATTCTCTACGATCCTCAGACTGCCGGCGGTCTGATGCTTGCCGTTGATCCGAAGGATGCAGACATGTGCTTTGACGAGCTTAAGTCTGTTGTTCCTTCAGCTCAGAAAATCGGCAGAATAAAGGCCCTCAACGGTGACAAACGTATAATTATCCTCTAGACATAAAAATGACGCTGAAAAAGGCGCTGAGATACTCTCAGCGCCTTTATATTATGTCGGATCATTATACCATCTTTTCCTGTTTGACTTTGTGATCAATGATGTGCCGTGATGCAAGCTCTTTGTGGATCTCTTCAAGAGAGATGCCTGCCTGGAGCATGAGGACCATTACGTGATAAGCCAGGTCAGCGATCTCGTAAATTGTCTCAGCCTTATCTTCTGCCTTTGCGGCGATGATGACCTCAGTGGATTCTTCTCCCACCTTCTTGAGGATCTTATCAAGACCTTTCTGGAAAAGATAGGTGGTATAAGAACCTTCGGGCATTTCTTCTTTTCTCTGCTTCAGCAGTTCCATAAGTCCTTCGAGGGAGAATTCTTCCAGTTCTTCGCTCTTCCAGACAGGATACTCAAAGCAGGAAGTGGTTCCCAGGTGGCATGCGGGACCGTCCGGTTCAACGAGCACCGTCAGCGCATCCCTGTCACAGTCTGCGGTAATTGAAACAATGTGCTGATAATTGCCACTGGTTTCTCCCTTTAGCCAAAGTTCCTGACGTGAACGGCTGAAGAAACAGGTAAGCCCCTTCTCCATGGATATCTGCAGGCTTTCCCTGTTCATGTAAGCAAGAGTCAGGACTTGCTTGGTCACAGCATCCTGGACTATTGCGGGAATAAGACCTTTTTCATCAAATTTAAGTTCATCAATGTTGATCATGTTTTTATATACGGACCGGAATTCCGTTCTCCTTCATAACTTTCTTTAAATCCGAAATACTGAGTTCTCCGAAATGGAATATGGATGCTGCAAGACCTGCGGAAACTGTTGGGACCTTATTGAAAAGTTCTACAAAGTCCTTGGCGCAGCCTGCGCCGCCGGAGGCTATCACAGGGACGTTTACTGCGTTGCATACAGCATCCAGCATTTCAAGATCAAAACCGTTCTTGACACCGTCGGTGTCAATGGAATTGACCACAACTTCACCTGCGCCGTCTGCGACACAACGCTTGATCCAGGAAACGGCCTCAATGCCGGTATTGTCACGGCCGCCTCTTGCGAAAACAGTAAACTTGCCGTCTACTCTTTTGATATCAACAGAAAGAACAATGCATTGATCGCCGTAGAGCTTTGCTGCTTCCTTTATGATCCCCGGATTTTTAATTGCTCCGGAATTGACACTGACCTTGTCAGCGCCGCATTTCAGGACTCTGTCGAAATCTTCTACGCTGCCTATTCCGCCGCCCACTGTCAAAGGAATGAATACCTTGCTCGCCGTTTCGCGTAAAATATCAGTGAATATTTTTCGGCCGTCGCTGGAAGCAGTAATGTCATAGAAAACCAGCTCGTCAGCTCCCGCTTTTGTGTAGAACTCGGCAAGGTCTACGGGAGAAGCCACGTCGTTGAGTCCTTGGAAATTTACACCCTTGACCACCCTTCCGTCGCGGACGTCAAGGCAGGGAATTATTCTTTTGCTTATCATCTGGCCAGTTCTTCCGCCTTTCTGAGATCTATATCGCCTGTGTAGTAGGCTTTTCCTATAATTGCCCCGTAGAGATCCAGCTTTCTGAGAGCATGAATATCATCCAGGCTGCTGACTCCGCCGGAAGCAGTAATATTTATAGAAAATTTTTCCGAAAGCTCTTTATAAAGCTCGCGGTTGGTGCCCTTCATGGCCCCGTCTTTGGAAATGTCGGTGCAAATTATGGTCTTTACACCGATGGACTGCATATTTTCGCAGAAAGCAAAAGCATCGATACCGCTCCTTTTCAGCCATCCGCGAGTAGCCACTTCGCCGTCTTTAATATCAACGCCTACAGCGATCTTTTCGCCGTATCGTCTAACCGCTTCTGCGGTAAAATCAGGATCTTCAGCAGCAACAGTGCCAAGTATTACACGGTCAACTCCGGCGCTTATGTATTTATCTATGACTTCAAAGGATCTGATACCGCCGCCGATCTCAACGAAAAGTCCGGATTCCTTCTTGATCTTAATAACAGTTTCAAAATTAGGTGTATTGCCGTCGCGGGCACCTTCAAGGTCAACAACGTGAATGGCCTTGCATCCGCAGGCTGCAAAATCAAGGGCAACCTCCCAGGGTGAATCGCTGTAAACGGTCATCTGATCGTAATCGCCCTTGTAGAGGCGAACAGCCTTGCCGCCCACCAGATCTATTGCGGGAAATAAAAGCATAATGACCTCCTATAACTCACAAAAGGCTCTGAGAATATTCAGACCCGTCTCACCGCTTTTTTCAGGGTGGAACTGGCAGCCGTACACGTTGTCCAGAGAGACCATGGCAGTCAGGTTTGCGCCGTATTCACAGGTGCAGACAAGACTCTCTTCACATCCGCCGGCAGCGTATGAATGTACAAAATAAACATATGCGCCGTCGTTTATATACTTTGTAAGCGGGCATTCCCTGACAAAGTTCAAGGCGTTCCATCCCATGTGAGGAATATTAAGACCTTCCGGAATCATCTCAGATATAGGGCCTACTGTCCCCTTCAGAAGTCCAAGCCCCTGATGTTCCCCGTATTCATAGCCTTTTTCGAAGAGCAGCTGCATGCCGAGACATATCCCCATAA
>JAKSSR010000083.1 GCA_024402995.1 Clostridia bacterium
CGCAGTCCCCTTTGATATTGCAGCGACGGTCACAGCCGCAATCGCAGTAAAAAAAATTATTAAAGAGCAAGAAAAAAACGCTGTCCGATAAAGGACAGCGTTTTTGTACTTCTTATTACTTTCCGAAATATCTCTTGAGGAGACCTGCAAAAGCTCTGCCGTGTCTTGCTTCGTCTCTTGCCATTTCGTGAACGGTGTCGTGGATTGCATCCAGACCAAGAGCCTTTGCCTTCTTGGCAAGTTCGAACTTACCGGCGGTTGCGCCGTATTCGCAGTCAATTCTCCATGCCAGGTTCTTTTCGGTGGAAGCGGTCATGTTGGGTTCGCATTCGGAACCGAGGAGTTCTGCAAACTTTGCAGCGTGTTCAGCTTCTTCGAAAGCAGCCTTTTCCCAATACATAGCGATTTCGGGATAGCCTTCTCTTGCGGCAACTCTTGCCATGCACAGATACATACCGACTTCGGAGCATTCGCCGTTGAAGTTAGCCTTCATCTGAGCGACCAGCCATTCCTTGTCTTCTGCGGAGCATGCGTCAAGGTTCATGCCAACGCCGAATACGTGTTCAGCAGCCAGGGGAGCTTCAGCATCCATTTCCTTGAACTTTTCTCCGGGGACCTTGCACTGGGGGCACTTGAAATCAGCGGGCATTTCGTCACCTTCATAAACATAACCGCAAACGGGGCATACATACTTCTTCATAATTTATTTTCTCCTTTCACACTAAGTAGTAATCATTATCGTTTATATTCATATAATACGATGATTATACCACTATGTCAATACCTATTTCGGTAAAATCGTTGCTGAAATAAAGATAACGGAGTCGTATATGCCCGACTCCGTTGCAGAGAGTGTTTTTCTATTTGAAATGGTTTGCAAGAATTTCATCGATGACCTGAAGAGTTTCAGTATACTGCGGAATAACGGAAAAACCGAAATCTTCATTGACTCCGTTCCTTATACCATTTTCATCATATATGTACCAGAAGTCGTGGAATTCGTTACTGCTTCCAAGAGACTTCTCAGCCAGTTCTTCATATTCCTCAAGCGGATGCGCGATCCGAATCTCAACATTGAAATAAACCGGCTCATCGTAGGGAGAAATTTCTTTGAGTCCAAGTCTGATGATGTCAGAATAGAATGCCTTCATGAGTGCAGACTTCTCGCTGTCGCTGAGATCATACATCCCGTAGTAATCGTTGTATTTATCTGCAAAATACTGACCATACTCAGAAGCATACGGAGAAGGCTCACCATACCAGTCATAACGCTCAAGGAAAACGGTGATCTGAGTATCCGCCGGTTCGGAAGAAATAAGGGAGTCGAAAACGCCCATTATCTCCTCAGAGCTATACAGGTCATCAAAACTGAGGCTGTCTGCTCTTATACTGTCGGGAATGCTGTAATGTCTCCTGACCATTTTGCCGTTTTTCAAATAATAGTCTATCTGAAACCATCCCCAGCTTTCACTTTCCTCAGGTCTTTCAGCAGTGACCTTCTGCTTTGCAGTGATCTGAGTCTTTCGGTCAACTATCATTTTCTGATAGTCAACTACCCTGGATATATTCTCAGGACTGCTGATCTCAAAGGTATTTCCGTAGATTTCCGAATCGTAGACCTTTACGAAACTGATTTCATCCTCTGCCGGAACATACTTTTCTATACCGAATATATCCGCCGCGAAACACCCTATGACCAGAGCCATGACGGCGCAGGATGCCGCTAAAGAAACCAGCAGGCCGCGGTTGAATATCCTGAAGCTCTTCTGAATGATCAGCTGGCCGACAAAGAAGGAGAAGATACCGCCGAGAAGAAAGCCCCAGTAACGCAGGCTGTCTTCAACAATAAAACCTATGCAGCTGGACCCCATGTAAACCATGAGAACACAGATCATTACATTGACCGCATTGAAAACGTAGCTGTCTCCGGTCTTCTCATTGGCCCTCTTCGTGTATATCCAGTAAGACGCAGTGAATATCCCGAGAGCGACGAGGGTATAGATCACCACACTCCACTCCCCTATTATCATTTCATCATTGCCGAACACTACCCTGTTCATTCCGTAATTCAGAACGGGATGAAGCCTGGTCATGGCATCGGTAAGAAAACCGTCGCTGAAGCCGAAGAGGAATGTGCTGGCGTATGCCTGGGCCGAAAGATAAACCAGGGTGGTAAGAAGGTTCAGCCCCATGGAAGTGAGGACATTTATTACTCCGTTTCCGCTGATCATTGCCGAAAGAGTGCAAATGGCGAAAATGAAGAATATCTCTATCCATACGATAATCATCCAGCCGATGATACTTTTTATATTCCACATTTCCGCAGCACGGAATTCGGAACCGCTTCTGAAATATCCGTCAAATTTGCCGCTGAGCTTTATTGCAGTAAGTACCAGAGCATTGGCAAGCACGGGAGCAAAAGCAAGTGCAAGGCCTGAGCCGGCACTTGTAATATAAAGCTCACATCTTGATGCAGGCGCCGCATGCATGAAAACAGTGGAACTGCCCTTAAACAGGTAGGAATAAACAACTGCGCCGACCACGACAGTCATTGCGCAGGTAACAAACATATAGCCTACGTTACCTGTTGATACCGCGGAAGAAAGAGCTCCGTATGAAAGATCACCTCTGGACTGGAGGACATAAAAAGGTCCGCACATGAAATAGGCTATGAAAGCCGCAAACGAAACAGGCCAGAAGCGCTTTATGTTTTCCTTGAAAATCGCCTTATTCATCAACAGCACCCCCTTCCATCTCGTAAATGAAGATCTCTTCAAGAGACATGTCCTTCATTTCATCTTTCAGTTCGTCAAGCTTGCCTTCAAACTGGATCTTGCCCTTGTTCAGGATGCCGACAGCGTCGCAGATGCCTTCAAGTTCTCTCAGGTTGTGAGAAGAAATGAGAACAGTCAGCTTACGGTCTGCCACGTCGCCCAGGATATAGCCCCAGAGCTTCTTGCGCATAATGGGATCAAGGCCGTCAATGGGTTCGTCGAGAATGAGATAATCGGGCATGGTGCTCATTGCTAAAATGAAAGCTGCCTGCTTCTGCATACCCTTGGAAAAGCGGCTGATGCGGCCGGTTTTGGAAAGACCGAAGTCTGCAACCATTTCCTCAAAGCGCTGCTCGTTCCAGTTCTTATAGAGTCCCTTGTAGAAGGACGCCATGTTCTTTAAGCTGTAGTTGCCGAAGAAGTACAGCTCATCCGGAATATAGCCTGTGCGCTGCTTTACTTCTACGTTGTCATAGGTGTTCATGCCGTCAAATGTAATTTCCCCTGCATCGGGCTTTAAAACACCTGTAAGTTGTTTGATAAGGGTGGTTTTTCCGCTTCCGTTGATGCCGATAAGTCCGTAGACAGATCCGGTTTCAACGTTCAGGTCCAGGCCGTTTAGGGCCGTATAGTCTCCGAATTTCTTAGTGAGACCTTTTACCTGTATCATTTTTCACCCCTCCTTTCTTCTGCCATCTTTGTAAGGCGAAGGACTATTTCATTACTGTCCACGCCAAGGTAACGAAGCTCTGAGACCAAAGCTCCTATCCGTTCATAGATCGTATCAAGCTGCTGCCTGTCCCCTTCATGCTTTTCGTCACTGACAAAAGCACCCCTGCCCGCAACAGTATAGATCCAGCCGTCGGCTTCAAGCTTGCTGTAGGCCTTTTGTATCGTGTTGGGATTGACCGTCAGCTTTGCCGACATTTCGCGAACGCTGGGGAGCTTGTCACCGGCTTTCATGCTGCCGCTGATGATCATTTCCTTGCAGCCGTCAACGATCTGTTCGTAGATGGACTTTCTGCTTTTCAAATCTAATTGAAGCATCCATATACCTCCTTTGTGCTTTAAGTGTACTACCACAAATAGTACACGTCAAGCACTTTTTCAAAATATATGAAAACACCGTGAAAAGTCTTTCGATCTTTCACGGTGTTGATTTCAATTAAACGTAATGTGTTTTTTCTTTACTGAAGAGAAGCTGCGGAAAGGAACTGTTCAAATACGCATCCGGTGCAGTTCTCTTCTGCAGCGCCGTCCCAGAGCATGAAGCCACCCTGGTTAAGAGTGAAATAACCTTCACCGTCTTCATAGATAACGGTAACGGTTTCAGTGGTGCCGTCACTGGATACGACGCGTTTGGAGCAGTCGGTGTAGGCAAGCTTGTTGGTGCCGTCGGCTTCTTCGGGTCCCATGGTGACGTTCATTGTCCATTCATAGGTAGTGTTTGCGGAATCTCCCCAGCGGACGGTGATAAATGCGTGATCGACACAGTTTTCAACAGTCATGGAAGCTCTGCCGCTGGTGCTGTCCTGCCATTCTCCGGCAAGATTTGCGTACCAGCTTTCGCTGTAATCTTCAGCAGAGTCAGAGGTCGTATCAGCAGGGACCTCCATGACGTCGGTGCTGTCCATGTTCTGAATCGTTCTCATTTCCTCCACGATTGATGCAAAGGTTTCTGCATCAATTTCGCCGGAGGTGGTAAGACAGTACTGTCCTTCTTCTGCAAACCAGCGCGCGCCGGTGGTGCCGTCAGCAGTGACTACGTCGCCGTCTTCGGCGCCGCCGAGCAGAGTGGTTTCGCCGATATATACTCCGCTGATATCTTCATCAGTATCCTGGAAGCGGAAGGAATATTCAATGCCGTTGACACTGAAGTTATACTGGCCAAGTTCTTCACCGATGATGTAGAAGCTTTCATCTGTAATGCCCATGACTCCGGGAGCGACAAGCTTGCATCCCAGTTGTTCGTTGATGGCGCCTACAGAGTCAACAGCGACCATGGGATTGGGAACTCCGGTTTCGGGAGTCATCTCTGCGGGGGAAGCGGGGACGACGTTTGCATATTCTCCGTTATCAAGGGGCTGTTCGGTCTGAGCGGGAGCCTCTGCGGTCTTTCCGCATGCAGCCAGAGCGAAAACCATTGCTAATGCCATAAGTAATGCGAGTGTTTTTTTCATTTTTTTTGCCTTTCTTTTTTTATATTGCTTACAAAAGCATCGCACATTATACACCCTATACAACGAAAAAAAAAGACCTTCGGTTACCGTAAATATGCTATAATTTCTCAGGAGGTTCTTATGAAAATATTAGACGCTGATAAACTAAACAAAACACTGGAAGACCGTCTGCAGAGAGACCTTTCAGAGGGACGCATCTCCTGCGCAGACATCATCATAAAACAAAACTCACATTACATATGCCGCATTACCGCAGGAACAGCCGATACCTCAAAGGGCTTTGCCCTGCCCCGCGGATCCATGTTCAGGTTGGCTTCCATGACCAAACCTGTCACGGGGATCGCAGTGCTGTTAGGTGTCCAGAACGGATGGTTTTCCCTGGACGATGACCTCTCAAATCATCTTCCGGCTTTTAAAACCATGAACATAGCAAAAAAGAGCGGAGACTCTTATGAAATCTCGGGAGAGGCAAAGAAACCCCTGAAAATATGGCATCTGCTGACACATGTCAACGGTATCATGACCGAACTGGATCTTGGCTACAGGATCTATGAAAGAATGCCTCGAAGCGCCTACGAAAACCTTCAGACAATGACAGATTACTGCGCTTCCCAGCCCCTTAATTACGAGCCCGGACGCTTTTCATCCTACAGCGGCTACTGTGCCTTTGACATTGCCGCAAGACTGCTGGAGATAAAGAGCGGTATGCCCTACGCAGAGTTCTGCCGCAGGTATATCTTCGAGCCTCTTGGACTTAATGACATGACCTTCTGCCCCAGCGAAGAACAGTGGTCACGTATGGTAAAAGTCCATATAAGAACCGAAGGAAAGACCATGGTCCCCATAGATCTGGGCCGCCATTTATTCGAGTCGTTCCCACTGTCCTACACCTGCGCGGGAGCAGGTCTTGCCGCGACTGCCGAAAACTACAGCCGATTTGCGGAAATGCTTCTTAACGGAGGAAGCCTCGACGGCGCAGAAATACTCAAACCGGAGATTTTCGCAGAATACGCTAAGCTCAGAGTAAACACCAAGACCCTGGGATGCGACAAGAACAGCGGATGGGGTCTGGGTGTAAGAGTCGTGGAGAGCGAAGATTACCATCTGCCCGCCGGAGCCTTCGGATGGAGCGGAGCCTACGGCTGTCATTTCTGGGTCGACCCGGTCAACAAGATAACTGCAGTTTACCTGAGATCCAACAACTCCTACTCGGACCACGGCATAGGCGATGTAAA
>JAKSSR010000084.1 GCA_024402995.1 Clostridia bacterium
TTTATTTAAGAAAAATGCAGAGGTTCTGAATGTAACCTTCTGATGATTATTCCGGTCTTTTAGTGTAAAATAAAAGCAAAAACAGGAGGTTTTAGCTTTGGAAGTCAATGGATATACAAAATTAAGGGGTCTCTACCTCAAGGCCTGGCACAGATTTATGGAGGAGTCGGGTCTGAATCCGAGAGACGATGCCGACTATACCGTTATTGCGGAAGAAGACGGTAAATTCATGGCCTCCGGAAGCAGATGCGGCAGCATACTCAAATATATTGCCGTGGATCCTTCCGCCCAGGGGCTGGGGCTCACCGGTACTGTGTTCACCTGGCTGGCTAAAGACGCTTTTGAGCACGGAATACGTCATCTGTTCCTTTACACAAAGCCCAAGAACAGCTTCCTCTTTGAGGAAAGCCATTTTTATCCGGTGGCAAAGACCGAGTCCGTTCTGCTCATGGAAGACAAGCGGGACGGCATAAAGAATTTCATTGACAGCCTGCCCATGGCAAAGGAGGGCGTAAGCGGCGCCATCGTCATGAACTGCAACCCCTTTACGCGCGGGCATCGTTATCTCATCGAGACCGCCGCATCTCAAGTGGATAATCTTTATCTTTTTGTCCTTTCCGAAGATAAGAGTGAATTCCCCGCTGCAGACCGGCTTGAGCTTGTAAAGAAGGGTACTGCGGATCTGGAGAACGTGACCGTACTCACCACGGGGGATTATCTCATTTCCTCCGCCACCTTCCCCGATTATTTCCTTCGTCAGGACACAGACGTTTCAGCAGAGCAGTGTGCTCTCGACTGCAGCATTTTTACTCAGTATTACGCCCCAAGGCTGAATATCACAAAACGTTTTGCCGGAACGGAACCTGCCTCACAGGTGACTGATCATTACAACAGGACTATGGAGAAGCTTCTTCCGAAGGCTGGGATCGAATTCATAGAGATACCGCGCCTTGAATCGGAAGGAGAACCCATCAGTGCCAAGAGGGTCAGGGCTCTGCTGCGTCAGGGAAAGGCTGAAGAACTCCGCAGACTGGTCCCTGATACGACCTTTGTTTATTTAACAGAAAACAATCTAATTTAGAGGAATACGATTATGGCAGCACCACTCAATCAAGTCAGACACATTCTCAGCAGTTATTATGCTCCGAGAGGAAGAAAGAGACTTTACAGCACAGGCATCATGATTTCCCAGATGTACCTTACGCCCTATGACAAGCTTATAGGTATAATGGGTGATCCCGGGTGCGGCAAGAGCGCTCTGGTAAAGGGTATGTTTCCCGGTCTTGAGCTTACCAACGACGATGACGGTGTCAACGTCCGTCCCCTGCCGATTCTGTCCGTGGATGACGACTGCGGCTTTTTCTCTCCTCATACCTATCATCTGGATATACGCTTTGAGACCGGTTTCTCTCAGCTTCCTGTCCTGGCAGACGCCATTATGTCAGCTATCCACAAGGGCAAGAGGGTCATCGTAGAGCACTTTGAGCTGATATACCCTCTGCTTCCTATCAACGCCGATCTTCTCATCGGCGTAGGTGAAGAGATCATAGTCTCCCGTCCCGATATTTTCGGTCCCGAGCCTCAGGAAATTTACGATGTAGTCCATCAGACTCTGCCTTACAGACTTATGGCACACACTGCTGAAGATATCTGCGAATCCATTCTGGAACCTGCGGGCATTGCTGCCGTTGCTCACGGCGACGTACGCCACGGTTTTACTCTCATTTATGACAAGAAGCCTGAACTGGATATAAGAAAACTGGAGGAACAGGTCAAGGAGATCATAGCCAAGGATCTTCCTGTCACTTATTACGATGACGATCACATTCTTCTCGGTGACAAGGTCCTGCCCTGCACCGGTCCTCGTACTCATGTGCGCAGTACCGGTCAGATAGAGAATTTCACACTGCTCTGGGATTTCATCGATGACCACATCCATAACCGCTGGATACTGGTAGGTGCCGTAGGCGATAAGGCTCTGGCCAGCCTGAAAAAACTGGAGTCCATGCAGAAATGGGACGCCATGGCCACCAATCAGTCGGACATTATTTTCTAGGAGAAAACGCCCATGATAAATTTTAACAAGGACTCGATTTTCAACCTCCATCCCATAGACCTGGACAAGGTCCACGATGAGGCCAGAGGACTGCTCATCGAGGGGGAGGAAATGGTCGCCGCTTTCAAGACCGTCCGCGACCAGCTGGTATTTACCAATAAGCGCATTATTTCCATTGACGTTCAGGGAATAACGGGCATGAGGCGCTCTTTCTCTTCAATGCCTTATTCCAAGGCCCAGTTTTTCGGTATTCAGACCACCGGTTTTCTGGAAATCGTTCCTGATGCCGAACTCATGCTTACCTTCGCCAACGGCACTCAGGCATGTTTTGATTTCAGAGGAAACGTTGACATAGGCCAGCTGGGCAGAGTTATTTCCGAGTACGTTCTCAATGACAGAAGCTAAGGAGGAGTAATATGTTCAAGCACAGAAGGATCAACTGGTTCGCCGTCGCCTTTTACGTCGTTCTCATTGCAGGCATCTGCGCAGCGACATATTCTTTTGCCTCGAAAATGCTGACCAAGGAACCTGAGACTATTGAAGTCGAAAGGGAAGTTGTGGTCGAAAAGGTCGTTGAAAAGGAGATCGTCATTTCCGGAAGCACCATTGAGAGCGGCATAAGCGGCATAGGCAAACTCTGCACGGCGGAGTATCACTTTACTCACGTGGAAAGTTTTGAAGATAACATGTATCTTTCCACCGGAAGGCTTTCCATACCCGGAACCAACATTCAGTTCAAGGACCTTGCCATTCCCGGGACCAAGTCTTATTTCATTTACAGCTATGACGGCAAGGTGCTGGCCGGTATCGATTTTGAGGCTGTTCAGGTCACTAAAGACGATGAGAGCCGCAGCATAACTGTCATTCTTCCCGCCGCAGAGATAATCAGTTCTTCCGTAGATCCTGAAAGCTTTATGCTCTACGACGAAAAGAACAGTATTTTCAATCACTACGGAGTCACGGAAGTTGCCGATTCCTTCAGTGATATGATCAAGGCTGAGGAAAACAAGGCAAAGCAGGACGGTCTCCTGACCGAAGCAGCCGACAACGCAAAGCTTCTGGTTGAAAATTTCGTTCGCGCTGGCTATAACGTAGGTGACTACAACGTTAAGGTGGTATTCAACTAATTGCTTGACTAATCACACAAATAGAGTTATATTTTAATGTAATTTATTCGAAGCGTTGAAGAGGACGGTCGCCGCGTCAAGGCACCAGAGAGGTCTCCCCAGTGCTGAAAGGAGACTTGCAAATAGACGGCTGTACCTACCACCTCGGAGCCAAGACGGGCGCTCCCGTTACAGAGCACACGAGCGACTCTTGCACAAGGCAAGGGTAAGCAGGGTGGAACCGTGGGAATATCATCTCACCCCTGAACATCAACTTCAGGGGTGATTTTTATTTGCCCCTCTTTCATGACAAGGAGGTTATAACAATGTCAGAAGAAAACAAGTACACATTTGAAAACGAAGAGTATCGTCAGACATACTGGCATACCTGCTCTCACGTAATGGCCCAGGCAATCAAGAGACTCTGGCCGGAAGTCAAGCTGGCCATCGGTCCCTCGATTAAGGAAGGCTGGTACTATGACGTTCTTGCTCCCTTCAACTTCACCACCGAACACATGGAAAAGGTCGAAGCTGAAATGAAGAAGATCTGCAAGGAAGGCATCAAGCTTGAGCGCTTTGAGCTTCCCAGAGAAGAAGCTATCAAGTTCATGGAAGAAAAGGAAGAACCCTTCAAGGTCGAACTTATCAACGATCTGCCCGAAGGCGAAGTCATTTCCTTCTATAAGCAGGGCGAATTCACCGATCTTTGCGCAGGTCCCCATCTTGACAGCACCAGCCGCATCAAGGGCAACGCTATCAAGCTCCTGCAGTGCAACGCTGCATACTGGAGAGGCGACTCCAACAGAGAAACACTTCAGAGAATCTACGGTATCGCATTCCCCAAGAAGGAAGAACTTGAAGAATACATGGCCAAGAGAGAAGATGCTCTCAAGAGAGACCACAACAAGCTCGGCCGTGAACTGGAATATTTCACAACTGTCGATTATGTAGGCCAGGGCCTGCCCATCCTGCTGCCAAAGGGCGCAAGAGTTATCCAACTCCTTCAGAGATGGATCGAAGACGAAGAACAGAAGAGGGGCTACAAGCTCACAAAGACTCCCCTGCTTGCAAAGAGGGAGCTCTACAAGATCTCCGGCCACTGGGATCACTATCTCGACGGCATGTTCGTTCTCGGCGATCCCGATGATTACACCAAGGAATGCTTTGCCCTCCGTCCCATGACCTGCCCGTTCCAGTATCAGGTCTACCTCAACAGACAGCGTTCCTACAGAGATCTGCCCATGCGCCTCGGCGAAACTTCCACCCTGTTCAGAAAGGAAGATTCCGGCGAAATGCACGGCCTCATCAGAGTCCGCCAGTTCACCATTTCCGAAGGCCATCTCGTCCTCAGACCTGATCAGCTCGAAGAAGAGTTCAAGGGCTGCCTGGAACTTGCAAAGTATGTTCTCGATACTGTCGGAATGCTTGAAAACTGCACCTTCCGCTTCTCCCAGTGGGATCCTTCAAATCCCAATAACAAGTACGAAGGCACTGCAGAACAGTGGAACAAGGCCCAGGAAGTTATGGGCCAGATCCTGGACGACCTGGATGTCAAGTACGAGATCGGCATCGACGAGGCTGCCTTCTACGGCCCCAAGCTTGATATTCAGTATCACAACGTATTCGGCAAGGAAGATACCATCGTTACCATTCAGATCGACATGCTTCTGGCTGAACGTTTCGGTATGTATTATATCGATGAAAACGGCGAAAAGAAGCTGCCCTACATCATCCACAGAACTTCTCTCGGCTGCTACGAAAGAACCCTGGCTTACCTCATTGAGACCTATGCCGGCGCACTGCCCACATGGATGTCTCCCGAACAGGTCCGTTTCCTGCCCGTCACAGACCGTGCCTTCGATTACTGCGCAGATGCAGCAAAGAAGCTGGAGGCTATGGGCTTCCGCGTAGAATGCGACTACAGAAGCGAAAAGATCGGCAAGAAGATCCGCGAGGCTCAGCTGGACAAGGTTCCCTATATGGTAGTCGTCGGCGACCGCGACATTGAAAACGGCACCGTTTCTCCCAGACATCGCTCCGAAGGCGACCTGGGCGCTATGAGCTTTGACGAATTCGCAGCTCTCATTAAGGAAGTTGTCGATACCAAGGCAAAGAAGTAAATTACATTTCATACATAAGAGAAAAAGGTGGCAACATGAAAAAGGTAACATGCATTATTCTGAGTCTGTGCCTCTGCCTCGGTCTGCTGGCAGGCTGCGGAAGCACTGAAACTACTGTAACCAACGCTTCTCCCACTGAAATCACCGAACCTGTGACTGAGCCCGAAGAAACCGAAGAGCCTCAGGGGCTTACCATGGATGACTATATGGCCATGGTATTCGCAGAACCTGCAGAACAGACCATTGAACCCTCCTGGGATGACTTCACAGGTCAGGAAGGCGACCCCATCACTCCGGAACCTGGCAATACCAAGGATAGCTGGGATCTGTCCATTGCAGATCTTTTCCCTGCAGATGCTGACTGCACAGACGAAGAATTCTTCGCAAAGTGGATGGCTGTCGAAGGTCTGACCACTGCGGACCTGGACGCAAGAGGCTGCAAGCAGGTCCTTATCAGTGCCCTGAAGTCGGACAGCGAATGCATGACTACTTTCTCCTGCTATGAAAAGCAGGAAGACGGCACCTGGGCTCCTGTTGAAGGCCTTACCAAGATGAAGGGCTCCTGCGGCAAGAACGGTATCAACCACGACCGTGTTCAGGGTGACAACACCTCTCCCGCAGGTCTCTATCAGATAGGTACCGCATTTGGCAACGAATCCATGCCCGAAGGCACCAAGATGCCATGGCGTGATGTTACCGAAAACAGCGAATGGATAGGAACCAACCGCTCCAAGTACTACAATACCTGGAAGGAGCTGGACGATCCCAATATTGCCGATGAAGGTTTCACCACAGATGACGGCGAGCACCTTTGCGAATATCTCAGCGCATATGCACTTGCCTGCGTTGTTCGGTTCAATATGCCGCCCTATGCAGTAAAGAACCGCG
>JAKSSR010000085.1 GCA_024402995.1 Clostridia bacterium
GTCCCGTTTAATTCGCTAATGCATGTGTCCAGGATTCTGGGTACATATCACTCTTCCGAAGGGTTTTGTTTTTCTGTTTCACTATTCTTCCGCAGGAATTTCCTCATCTGCTTCCTCGAAAACGACCTGAGGTGCAGGCTTTTCTTCCTTTTTGGGCTTGCTGTTCAGACTCATTACACCGTCGATAACTGCGCCTTCGGCAGTCGTGAGACGGGAACTGGTGATGCTTCCCTTGACGTAACCGGTATTGGTAAGTACGGTATGACCTCCGCAATCGATATCGCCTTCCGCGCGGCCGTCAACGTTGAGGTTTGCCATATTGGCTGCGCCGAAATAAAATCCGGTGCCGTTGATCTTCATGTCTGCGGAAGAAGCGATATCGCCTCTTACTGTACCATTGATTTCTATGTCATCGGAAGAGGTGATGTTTCCTTCAAAGACAGTACCTGCGCCGATAACGGTAAGATTTTCGGGGTACTTTGCTTCGGGAATTGCAGGTTCTTCTGCAATGATTTCTTCGAAAGCGAGTTCGGGTTCAGCAGTCGCTGCCGGCTCCTGAGCGACGGGCTCGGGTTCTGTGATTTTCTTACTGAAAAATGACATTTCTTTTCTCCTCTCCATGGTCCTTTTGATTTACACTTTATCATACAACAAATTCGCCTGTGTGAAAACATAAATTTTCTATTTTTCACGATACAAATGTGGTATGATGTGCTGTATATATTGAAAACGCAAGGAGGCCAAGATGTTTGGTATTTTTAAAGGAGTAATAATCAACGCGCTGCTGGTCATTGCCGGAACTGCCGCCGGACTCCTCTTCAACACTGAGCGCATGAAAACCATAGGAGAGCGCATTTTCCAGGCTTTTGCGATTTTTGTCGCATGCATGGGCGTTGCAGGAGCCATCAGCATAGACAATACTGTTCTCGTTCTCGGCTGTCTCATAGTGGGTATCGCCCTCGGAGAACTCATCGACATTGACGATAAATTCAACCGCCTGGGCAACTGGCTTCAGAACAAGGTGTCGGGGGGCAAAAACAGCGACAGCCGCTTTGCCAACGGCTTTATCTCCGCCAGCCTGCTGTTCTGCATAGGCTCCATGACTTTTATGGGCGCCCTGGAAAGCGGTCTGCAGAATCAGCATACCATTTACATTACCAAGGGCGTACTGGATGCGATTTCCGCCGTTACGCTTACTATGGGCAACGGCATAGGCGTAGCCTTTTCCGCCCTTATGGTACTTGTCTATCAGGGGCTTCTCACCCTGGGCGCCAGCGTTCTTGCCCCGGTCCTCAGCCCCGAAATGGTGGCCGTCAGTTCCCAGATCGGAAGTCTTTTCCTTGTCGGGATCGCCCTCAACATGCTGGAAATCAAGAAGATCAAAGTCGCAAATTTCCTTCCCGCAATGTTTATGCCCTTTATCTGGCAGGCGGTTTTGCTTATTTTCAACAAGTAGTATATAATGTGTAGGTTATAGATTTACAGGAAAAGGAACAAACATGAAAAACAAAAGAATGCTGGGTAATATCATGCTGTTCTTCACCGCCATAGTCTGGGGCACGGCCTTCGTCTTCCAGAGGACCGGCATGGAACTCATTGAGCCTATTACCTTCAGTTTTACCCGAATGTATCTGGCCGCGGCGGCCCTGAGCCTCGTGGCCTTGATCAAGGACAAATCGGATCTGAAAAAGGGCGTTTCCCCTTCCCAGACCATGAGTCCCGAAGAATATAAGAAATACAAGAAAAATACCCTGGTGGGCGGTATCTGCTGCGGTATCTGCCTTTCCGGCGGAAGCTTCTTCCAGCAAATGGGCATTGTCTACACCACCGCAGGCAAAGCAGGCTTCATCACCGCCATGTATATGCTCCTGGTCCCCATTATCGGAGTCATTTTCCTTCGCAAAAGGGTCCAGTGGCTGGCATGGGTGGCCGTTGTAATCGGCGCAGCAGGCCTCTATCTCCTGTCCATAAAGGAAGGCTTCACCATGACCAAGGGTGATGCTCTGGTAATGGTATGCGCTCTGTGCTTTGCCCTTCACATTCTCTGCTGCGACCACTTCGCAGGAACGGGCAATCCCCTGAGGATATCAATGCTCCAGTTCCTCACCGTCGCGGTCATCGGAACAGTCATCGCCTTCATAACCGAAACACCCACCTGGGAAAAAATACTTTCAGCCGCAGTCCCCATTCTCTTCTGCGGCCTCCTGTCAGGCGCTTTGGGCTATACTCTTCAGATGATTGCCCAGAAGTACACGGATCCCACCGTAGCATCCCTGCTCATGAGCCTTGAAAGCGTCTTTGCGGCCATCTCCGGCGCCCTCATTCTCCATGAGACTATGAGCCCTCGCGAACTCATCGGCTGCATCATCATGTTCATCGCAATCGTACTTGTTCAAATACCTTTACCCGAAAGGAAGTAATATAAAATGGCAGAAAAGAAAACCTTTTACATCTCAACACCGATCTACTATCCCAGCGACAAGCTTCACATCGGCCACACCTACTGCACAGTAATGGCAGACAGCATGGCCCGCTTCAAGCGCTTCACCGGCTACGACGTCATGTTCCTCACCGGGACCGACGAACACGGCCAGAAGATCCAGAAGAAGGCCGATGCCAAGGGCGTCACTCCCCAGCAGTATGTTGACGATGTAGTCGCAGGCATCAAGGATCTGTGGAAGACCATGGAGATCTCCTACGATGATTTCATCCGCACCACCGAACCCCGCCACATCAAGCGCGTTCAGGAGATCTTCAAGAAGATGTACGACAAGGGCGATATCTATCTGGGAGCCTACGAGGGCTGGTACTGCACTGACTGTGAAGCCTTCTGGACCGACACCCAGTGCAAGGACGGCATCTGCCCCGACTGCGGACGTCCCATCAACAGGGCAAAAGAAGAGGCTTACTTCTTCAAGCTTTCCAAATACGAGGACCAGCTGAGAGAACTGCTCAAGGGCGGCGAATTCCTCCAGCCCGAAAGCCGCGTCAACGAAATGCTCGGCTTCATCGATCAGGGTCTTGAAGACCTTTGCATCTCCCGCACCAGCTTCAACTGGGGCATTCCCGTACCCATTAACGACAAGCACGTCATCTACGTCTGGCTGGACGCTCTGAGCAACTACATCACCGCTCTGGGCTATCCCTCCATTGACGGCGAAAGCGATGATAAATACAAGAAATATTGGCCCTGCGACTTCCACCTGGTAGGTAAGGAAATCGTCAGATTCCACTCCATCATCTGGCCCGCAATGCTCATGAGCATCGAAGCTCCGCTTCCCAAGCATGTTCTCGGTCACGGCTGGCTCCTCATTGACGGCGGCAAGATGTCCAAGTCCAAGGGCAACGTAGTAGACCCGGTCTTCCTAATCAACCGCTACGGCGTTGACGCTCTCAAGTACTTCCTCCTCCGCGAGTACACCTTCGGTCAGGACGGCGCATTCACCAACGAGGTAATGCTCAAGAGAATGAACTACGATCTGGCCAACGACCTGGGCAACCTGGTTTCCAGAACAGTTTCCATGATCGAAAAATACAACGGCGGCATCATTCCCGGCGCAGGTCCCGAAGAAGGCCCCGACGCAGAACTGAAGGCCCTTGCTGTTTCCACCTGGGAAAAGGTCGAAAAGGAAATGGACAAGTTCAGCTTCAGCACCGCTCTGGAAAACATCTGGATCCTCATCAGACGCGCCAACAAGTACGTTGATGAAACCGCTCCCTGGGTCCTGGCAAAGAGCGAAGAAGGCAAGGCTCGCCTCAGCACCGTTCTTCACAACCTGGCAGACTCCCTCCGCGTAGTCTCCGTCCTCATTTACCCCTTCATGCACACTACTGCAGCAGAAATGCGCAAGCAGTTGGGCATTGGCGCTGAACCCCAGTGGGATGACGCCAAGGTCTTCGACGTACTCAACGGCGAAAAAGTCGAAAAGGGCGCACCTATCTTCCCCAGAATCGACATTGAAAAGGAACTGGCAGAGCTGGAGGCAATGAAACAGGAAGCCATGAAGGCCGCTCAGGCAGCAGCACCCGCTCCCGAAAAGAAAGAAGAAAAGAAGGAAGCTGAAGAAAAGGCTCCCATTGAATTTGAGGACTTTGCAAAGATCGAACTGAAGACCGGCACCATTCTTTCCGCAGAAAGACATCCCAAGGCTGACAAGCTTCTGGTATTCCAGGTCCAGATCGGCGAGGAGACCCGCCAGATCATCTCCGGCGTAGCAGGTACCTTCTCCCCCGAAGAATGCGTAGGCCAGAACGTCATCGCAGTTACCAACCTGAAGCCCAGAAAGCTGAGAGGTCTGGAATCCAACGGCATGCTCCTCTTCGCTACCGACAAGGAAGGCAAGTTCGTCTTTGCCGAAACCAAGACAGATTCCGGCTGCATCGTCGGTTAACGATCAAGGGTTAAATATGCTCATCGATTCACACTGCCACATTACAGACCCTAAATTTGACGACTTTCGCGATGCTTTGATTGAAGAGATCAAGGCATCCGAGGTCGCTTATATATTCGAAACAGGCTCCGATCTGGCAACATCTAAGATGTCCCTTGAAGCCGCGGACAAATACGATTTCATTTATGCCGTGGTAGGCTGTCACCCTCATGAAGCTGAAAACTTTGACGAGGCTCAGCTGGAGCAGATCAGAGAAATGTGCAAGCATCCCAAGGTCCGCGCCATTGGAGAAATAGGCCTTGATTACCACTACGACCTGTCTCCCAGAGAGGTGCAGAAATACTGGTTCGGCCGCCAGGTGGACCTGGCTCTTGAACTGGGAATGCCCATAGTCATCCACGAAAGAGAGGCCGCCGGCGACGTCTTTGACATTCTCACCGAGCACGGCGCCTTCAGCAAGGAGAGAGCGGCCCAGTTCCCTCCCAAGCCCGACGGTTCCCCCGACGTCCGCGTCTACTTCCACTGCTTTGCAGGCAGCGCCGAAATGGCCCGTCAGTACGCAAAATTAGGCGCAAGCTTCGGCATAGACGGCCCCGTCACCTGGAAAAATGCCCGCAAGACCGTAGAGGTTGTGGAACAGACAGATCTGGTCCACTTCCACGTTGAGACCGACTGTCCTTACCTGACTCCGGTTCCCTTTCGCGGCACCACAAACAAACCTACTTACGTTGAATATCCCGCAAGGAAAATTGCGGAAATCAAAAATATAAGCTACGAAGAAGTCTGCAGAGTTACTACTGCAAACGCGTTAAGATTCTTTGGGCTTACGCCTCTGGAATAACCATTGAAAGGAATACAGCTATGTCAGAAAATTGCAACCACGATTGTTCCCATTGCAGCTCAGGCTGCGACCATAGAGAAGGTCCCGTAGATTTTTCAGTACCTCTTAACAAGTATTCTGCTGTTAAGAAGGTCATCGGCGTCGTTTCCGGCAAGGGCGGCGTAGGCAAAAGCATGGTCACTTCCCTGCTGGCAGCTAACGCACAGGCCGCAGGAAACCGCACCGCCGTTCTGGATGCTGATATTACCGGTCCCTCCATTCCCAAGGCCTTCGGCATTACCGAAAAGGCATACGGCGCACAGGTAGACGACTATCAGGGCATCGTCCCCGTAAAAAGCAAGAGCGGCATCGACGTCATGTCCGTCAACCTTCTCCTGGACAACGATACCGACCCCGTCGTATGGCGCGGTCCCGTCATTGCAGGCACCGTCAAGCAGTTCTGGTCCGACGTTTTCTGGACCGACGAAGACGTTATGTTCATCGATATGCCGCCGGGAACCGGTGACGTCACTCTTACCGTTTTCCAGAGCATTCCCATTGACGGTCTGGTCATCGTCACAACTCCCCAGGAACTGGTCGGAATGATCGTTGAAAAGGCTGTTAAAATGGCCAACCTGATGAACGTTCCCGTCATCGGCCTGGTAGAGAACATGGCCTACGTCAAGTGCCCCAAGTGCGGCGAAAAGATTTATCCCTTCGGTGAAAGCCACCTTGAGGAAATGGCCGCAAAGTACGAGATCCCCTTCGTAGCAAGCCTGCCCATTACCGGCGACCTTGCTTCCGCAGCCGACAAGGGCGAGATCGAATCCATGGCAGGCAAGTACCTGGCAGAGATGACCG
>JAKSSR010000086.1 GCA_024402995.1 Clostridia bacterium
TGTATATCATGATGACCGAAGGTCTGAACCTGGTTACCGGTTATATGGGACTTTTGAGTGTAGGCCATATCGCATTTCTGGGTTTGGGTGCCTATACCTCGGCTCTCCTGTCTCTGAATTTTGGCATTACTCCTCTTGTCTGCATGGTTGCCTCCGGTCTGGTAGCTGCCCTTTTCAGCTTCCTGCTGGGCAAGATCACTCTGCGTGTACGCGGTGCATACTTCGTTATCATGACCACTGCGTACTGCGAAATCATCAAGCTGATCATGAACAACTCCCACGAGGTTACCAACGGTCCTATGGGTCTGCGCGGTGTACCGAATGTTATGCTCTTCGGTCTTGAGCTCAAATCCAAGGTTTCCTATTACTACTTCGGACTGATTCTGGTAATCATCACTGTTTACGTCTGCAAGAGAGTGGTTGATTCCAAGTATGGACGTGCTTTCAAAGCAATCCGCGAACATGAACACACAGCTGCTTCCGTAGGTATCAGTTTCAGTAAATACGGTATGATCGCTGCGGTGATTGCCGGATTCTTTGCAGGTATCGCAGGTTCCTACTACGTACACTACACCAACTATATCAGCCCTGATATCTTCGGCTGGAGCTATACCACCACCATGCTTCTGATGCTGGTCATCGGCGGCAAGGGCACAATCGCCGGCCCTATCGTCGGCTCCATCCTGTTCAGTTTCGTCCCTGAACTCTTACGTCAGTATGATAAACTGAGACTTCCTCTTTACGGCATTATCCTGATGGTTTCCATCCTTCTGATGCCGGATGGCATCGTAGCTGTCGCTAAGAATCTTTACATGCGCGTTCTGTCGCTGATTGCGAAGAAGCGCATGAAAGCAGCCGGAAAGGAGGTCTGATTATGGCATTACTGGAAGTAAGAAACTTGACAAAGTACTTTGGCGGCCTGATGGCTGCAGGAGACGTTTCCTTCGACATTGAAGAGGGACAGATTTTTACCATTATCGGACCTAACGGTGCCGGTAAAACCACCACCTTCAACATGATTGCGGGCCTCTACGGCGCGACCTCCGGCAGCGTAAAATTCCAGGGCAAGGAATTGCTGGGAATGACTGCAGACCAGATTGCTCATGAGGGCATCACCAGAACTTTCCAGATCACATCCCTGTTCTTCGGTATCTCCGTTTATGAAAACATCCTTGCCGGTATGCACACCAAACAGACAAGCGGCATTCTGGATACTCTTTTCATGACCAAGAAATACAGAGAAGAGGAAGCCATGATCCGTAAGAGAGCTGATGAGGTTCTTGAATTTGTGGGTCTTGCTGAAAACAAGGACAATGAGGCGGACAGCCTTCCTTACGGCAAGCAGAGATTGCTGGAAATTGCCATTGCCTACGCAAGCAATCCAAAGCTGATTCTTCTGGACGAACCTGCAGCAGGTCTGAACCCGGAAGAAACCAAACAACTGGTAGACCTGATCCGCCGTATTCGCGACAGCGGTGTCACCGTCCTTCTGATTGAGCATAACATGGGTCTTGTCATGAACATCTCTGATGAAATCATGGTTCTTGACCACGGTGTTACCATTGCTCAGGGTCTGCCGCATGATATTGCCAACAACCCGAAAGTTATTGAAGCATACTTAGGAAGAGGTGAAGCGGAATGATGCTGGAATTAAAAGATATTAAAGTCTCCTATGGCAAAACAACCGCCATCCACGGTCTTTCCCTGCATGTAGAGGAAGGCGAACTGGTTGCTTTAATCGGTGCCAACGGCGCGGGCAAGAGTACCACGTTGCGCGCAATCTCCGGACTGCTGCATCCCTATGAGGGAAGTATCTCCTTCAAGGGCGAAGACATCAGCAAACTGCATCCGGACAAGATTCACCGTTTGGGCATCGCACACTGTCCTGAAGGAAGACATGTATGGCCGAAAATGACCGTACAGGAAAACCTGGAAGTTGCCGGCAACATTCTTTCCAAGGCCGACATGAAATCCCAGATTGACGTCATGTATCAGTTATTTGACAGACTGAAAGAAAGACGCACACAGCTGGCAGGAAGCATGAGCGGCGGCGAGCAGCAGATGCTGGCAATTGCGCGCGCTCTCATGACCAAGCCGACACTGATGCTGTTTGACGAACCTTCTCTCGGTCTGGCACCTGTTATTGTTGAACAGGTAATGGATATTATCCGTGATATCAATAAGAAGGGCACTACGGTTCTCCTGGTTGAGCAGAACGCAAACATGGCGCTGGCCATCGCAGACAGAGGCTATGTTATTGAAAGCGGTTTAATCTCCCTGGAGGGAGCCGCAGCTGATCTTAGAAACAACGAAGGCGTTAAGAAGGCTTATTTAAGCAAGTAAATGGAGTACTATTGTGAAAAATAAGACCCGTTTTGTGGTGTTCGCAGGGTTAAGCGCAGCATTATCCTATGTTGTCGCAAAGTTTACTGCGTTTTCCATTTTTCCCGCAACACCCTATTTAAGAATGCATTTCGGTGAAGTACCGCTGCTGCTGATAACGCTGTGCGGTTCACTGAAACTGGGTATCTGTTCGCTGTTTGTAAAAGAGATTCTCTCTTTCTTCATTTCCGGCAGCAACATCTTCGGACTCATTTCTGACTTTATTCTGGTAACTCCTTTTCTAATTACCACAAAACTGGTAGCAAAGAAACTGGAGGGCAAGAAAGGACAGATACTGATTGCGTCGCTATGCGGTGCTGTCGTAAGAATGATTCTTTGTGTTCCTGTGAACATAGTGATTCTAAAGTTCCAATACGGAACACCTGTTGCAGGTGTTATGGCTCAAATGCTTTATATCCTGCCTTTCAACTTTTTGAAGTCCATGTTGGACGGTATCTGCATTTCCCTGATTTACCAAAAATTGAATAACCCTTTGAAAAATTTTTTGCAAGGATAACTTGCTTTCCTCTCCTTTTGAAAAGTGGCCACAATCACTCTGTGGCCCCTTATCCTTATTCTGCGGAGGCATCATGAAGAAAAATTCGTTACTTATGCTTTGCATTGTGCTTGTCGCCATCAATCTCAGATCTCCTCTCAGCGTCGTAGGACCTGTCGTGGGGAGAATCATTGACGACTATTCCATCCGTGAGGGCGCTGCCGGCATTATCACAACCCTGCCGGTCTTTCTGTTCTCACTGGGAGCTATCACAGCAAAAGCGCTCGGCAAAAAAATGAATATGCACAGCGTTATGTTGTGCGGCCTTCTCATTCTGCTGTCAGGCATTTGCGTACGTGTTCTTCCCGGCCTCGCATTCTTATACCTGGGTTCTTCTCTTGTCGGTATCGGTATTTCAGTTATCTTTGTAGTTCTTCCGGCGCTTGTTAGGCAGTGCTTTCCCGAAAGAGTCGGTTTTGTCACAGGTCTTTATCTTTGCATGCTGTCGCTTTCCTCCTCCCTGGGAGCAGGTTTCAGCGTTCAGCTGAGCAATGCTCTTCCGGGCAACTGGAGAGGCAGCCTTTCTGTCTGGGCCATTCCGGTAATTTTCGCGGTACTGTTCTGGTCATTCAACAAAAAAGCTGTCCCTGCCTCCCTGAAACTGCCGGGAAATGATTCAGGTGTCTCGTTCCTGAAAAACAAAAAGGCCTGGACGCTGACCCTGTACTTTGGTTTCCAGGCCATGCCGTTTTATATCCTTATTTCCTGGCTTCCGATGATTCTCCGCTATAAGGGCTTCGGCGAAATGGAATGCGGGCTTATCACCTCACTCTCTCAGTTCTCCGGCATTCCCGCCTCTCTGCTGATTCCCTCTCTTTTCCAGAAATCCAAAAACAAAAAGGTCTTTTCCTGGATTGTGGTGCTGATTTACCTGTTTGCGCTTTTGCTCTTCACTTTCGATAACAGCTATGGTGCTACCATTGCGACGGTCGTTGTCTGTTCTCTATGCAGCAGTGCCTGCTTCGCAATCGGAACCTTCCTGATCAGTCACCGGGTTCAGGCGTCAGAAAATTCATTTTCTCTGAGCAGCATGGTACAGGGTTTCGGCTACGTCATTGCCTCCCTTGGACCATTCTTCCTGGGAAAGCTCTTTGAAATCGCCAACTCTGCCGTGCTCGCTGGAGCGGCCATGGCATTTATCACCGTCATCATTCTGTTCTTAATCGGTCCTGCGTCCGATGAGAGCTATATTGACTAAATAAACTTGACCCCGGCTTATCAATAGATAAACCGGGGTCATTTTCTGTCTTCAAATATTATTCAAGTCATACTTCTTCCAGGGAATACATATCTGTCCTTCTTGCTGTCAGCAAGGGAAGCATCGTCCTGACGACAAAAAGTCCCAAAGTATCAAACTGATACTTTGGGGCTTTTTCAGTAATACTAATAGATTAGTATTTCAGCCTCTCAATAGGCACAATATGAAACCAATCACTTCGTGCAGCGTGATGCACACACCAGTCGCTGAATCGTGTGAAGCTGAATATGACCGTATGTGCGTTATATCTCCTGTTAACGGTGGCGAGAGCCTCATTGATCCTGCCTATTTCTTTTTTCGTGTATCTCATGTCCAAAGAGTGCGGGAAAATATAATTATAGTCAACATCACTACCATTTACGCAATAATCAATAATAACCATGCTGCCGTCCCCTATTTTTATGGGGACGTTTTTTTCTTCTTTTATAACATCACGTTCGAAGTTATATTCTTTATTCGCACGCAATATGAAACGTTTGCATGCAGCATAAAATGCAGGCAACGTCAGGTGCTCATCGATATCTTCCGCAACGTATTGGATCAACTTATCTGGATTGGATATCTGTGTCAGTTTTTGCCCATAGACATATCTGCCCCATGCCGCATAATAACTATTTGCAAGATGATAGGTTGATTGTTTCGTCCCCATCAACTTCTCTGCTACAACAAAATCATTTTTGATAAGTGCCTCAAGATAATTGAGGCACTTATTATTTGGGAATCCCACATATTTGGCAATTTCGCTCACTCTGCAATGCCCAGCTGCCATAGCACTGAAAAATGGATAGTAACAATCTGGTGTCCGAAAGCACTCGCTGAGCATTGCCGGAAGGCGGGTTGAAAAAGCAGAATCAAATCTCAACAATGTACGCACATTTTCCTCGTACGACATACTGGGATCCAATTCCTTTGCAACTGCCATCATCCCCCCAGTAAGCGCATGGAGCCGCATGGCATCGTATTTCTCGTAGTTCGAAAATACTTTCAGATATTCAGCTACAGAACGATAACCAATGTAGATACAGTGCTCACGAAAGTAACGCTCCTGATGAATATAGCCCAGTATCAAGTTCTTCTTTTTCGATTTATTTATGAAAAACCGATTTGAACATTCAGCCATAGCCTCAGAGGATTCATCTTCAAAAATGACAACAGTGTATTTTCCGGAACGTTTCCTCATAAATACGGTCACAGCTTCGTCCATGCTCTTGATATCACTGCGAGTTGGGATATATGACTCGACGAAACATTTTACTGCCTCATCATATGACAATCCTGAAAATGAAATATAGAACGCGCTGGCGCAGGAACGAACATACTCTTGCACCACAGTTGTTTTTCCGCTCCCCTTTGGCCCATATATCTCATACAAATTACGTTCTGACGAACCGTCATCACAAAAGTAAGCCATGTTAGGCCCGGCTACTGCATGTGAAATGTCTTTAGATAAATCAAATTTCATATTGTATAAAGTCCTATCGTAATGTGATTATTTTTCAGTTTAGCATAGAAATGGCAAACTTTCAAGGCAAAAATAAAACAAATGTTCGACAGGACCGTTACGGCGCAAGATATTTGGCGTTCATAAAAAGTTTACAATTATGTACCCCTGCCTGAGTGCCGTAAAAAAATCTATTAGGTGAAAGCATCAATCTTCGATGCCTATGATGACAACTGAATAGACATTCATCAGATACGTTCCTTGCATTGAGGGAAACTTCAAGCTGATCCTACAGGTGCGCCATGATCCACAAAATGGTGAGCGATGAAACCCATGTAGATGAAGCCGAATAGCTTTCGGTGGTGGCAATGACAGATGCAAGGGATAATGATACTTCTCTACGGAGCTGGCGGAGAACCCGGCAG
>JAKSSR010000087.1 GCA_024402995.1 Clostridia bacterium
GGCAGCCACAAAGAACAGGGGAGCCTTTGTAATAAAGGCATACAGTCCAAAGCCCACAGCATAAAGCACTGCCGCAATGGCGGTATTTATGAACTGATGATTCTTTTTTACAACCCCCAGTAAAAGCGGTGTCCCCAGGAATATGGTCAGGCCGTTGACCGTCCATATGTTTCCTGCATATTTAGCGCTTTTTTCAAGTCCGAAGTAGTCGTTCATCTGCAGAGGCAGCATGAAATTCGTCATGGCATAGCAGATGGTAATGATCGACAGACTTATGATGAAGGTGACAAGTAGTTTATGCTCCATAAGGAGCCTGAGGGAACCGTCGCCTACATGTCCTTTTTGGCCGGAACTTCTTGCGGCGGGGACGTAGCGCTCCTCGATCAAAGTATAAATTGACAGTCCGACCAGGAAGTAGACACTTCCCTGAATGAAAAAAGTCAAAGGAAGATGATCGTAGAAAAGCATTCCCCCTATTGACGGACCTACGGCAAATCCCAGGTTTACGCAGAGATAGAGAAAGGAAAAGCTTTCAACTCTCTTTTCCGGAGGAGCGTAGTCAGCCACCATTGCGGAGATAGCCGGTCCGCAGGCGTTAGAGCAGAATGATGCAATGACTATGCAGGGCAGAGTCAGCAGCCTTCTGCAGAAAATACCGCCCAGGGAAAAGAATATGAACGCGCCTGTCGCAAAAATCAGATAGCTTTTCTTACGGCCACGTCTGTCTGCCATGGTTCCGCCGCAGGACGCTCCCAGAGCATTTCCTATGGCAAGAACAAGCATTACTCCGCCGGCCGTTTCCGCAGAAAGGCCCAGGACTCCGGTCATCAGCAGGGAGCAGAAAGAATAAATCATACTTCCTATTCCCACAAATAGCCTTAAGATGCCCAGGATATAGACCTGCCTGGGCAGACCTTTGAACTGTGAAAAATAGCTCACTGTTATTCCTTTTCCGCCTCAGAACGGGTCGGATGTTCGATGCAAAGAGCGGCCTGCTCCATGATCTGAGCAAGTCTCTCCTTCTGTTCCGAAAGGTACAGATATCCGATAAGGGCCTCGAATGCCGTGGCCCACTTGTAGGTAATGATATCGGCGTTTTTCGCCTTTGTGGCAGTCCTGTGGTTTCTCGCCCTCTTTACAAGGGCCTCTTCAGCTTCGGAAAGACCGGGTCTGATCTCAGCCAAAGCCGCGGCCTGAGCGCCGGCATTGACGTAGCGCACCCCTGCCTTATGGAGCAGATCCGCCTTGCCTATGCGGGCTTCGCTTCCGTGCATGAGGCGCTCCCTTACAAAGCTTTCATAAACCGCGTCCCCCATATAAGCGAGGGACAGCGGGTTCATATTTCTGACTTTCAGTTCGTCCATAAAACAGGACTAGCCTCTTCTTTCGGCGTTGACAAGAGCAATGGCCTTTTCAACAGCTTCAGCAGGAGTGATAACTTCAACGTCGCCGCCTCTTCTCAGCTTGTATTCGACCTGGCCTTCTGCGGCCTTCTTGCCGACGGTGATCCTGATGGGGAAGCCAAGGAGGTCAGCGTCCTTGAACTTGACGCCGGGGCGTTCGTCACGGTCGTCAAGAACAACTTCGACACCTGCATCAAGAAGCTTCTTATACATATCCTCTGCCATGGCCACCTGGACATCGTCCTTAATTCCGCAGAGAGTGATCATTACGTGATAGGGAGTGACGGACATGGGCCAGATAATGCCGTTGTCGTCGTGGTGCTGTTCTACGATGGCAGCCAGAGTTCTGGTTACGCCGATGCCGTAGCAGCCCATTACAACAGGGTGTTCCTGCTGGTTCTCATCCTTGAAGGTGAGGTGCATGGGTTCGGAATACTTGGTGTGGAGCTTGAAGACCTGCCCGACCTCAATGCCTCTTGCGTTCTTGACAGGCTTGCCGCAGACGGGGCAGGGATCGCCGGCCTGGAGAAGCTTAATGTCGGCAACGATGTCGCCCTTGTAGTCTCTGCCGTAGTTGACGTTGATCATGTGGTGATCTTCTTCGCAGGCGCCTGCAACCATGTTCTTTGCGTTGACAAGCTCGCTGTCGACAACGATCTTGCAGTCGTGGAGACCGACGGGACCGGTGAAGCCGCCGACAGCGCCGGTGACACCGTGCATTGCGCCTTCGTTGGCAAATGCGATGGCGTATTCGTGGCAGCCCAGAGCGTTGACCAGCTTGGTCATGTTCAGCTGACGGTCGCCTCTGATGAAAGCGGCAACGTAGCCGATAACATCGGTGAGTTCGTCGTTGTAAAGTTCAAAGAGAAGAGCCTTGATGCTCTTGTCCTGGGGAACCTTGAGGAAGTCACAGACTTCTTCGATGGTCTTGGTTCCGGGAGTATGGACCTTTTCCAGAGGCAGTTCTGCTTCCTGGGGCATGACGGCATCCTTGAACTCAGCGCGTTCGTCGGTTGCTGCCATTCCGCATTCGTCGCAGTAGATGATCTCTTCTTCGCCGACTTCGCAAAGAGCACAGAATTCGTGGGAGCCGGAGCCGCCGATGGCGCCGGAGTCAGCTTCTACGGGGCGGTAGTTGAGGCCGCAGCGGTCGAAGACCTTGCTGTAGGCGTCGTACATGTTCTTATAGGAAATATCCAGGCCTTCTTCATCCTTGTCGAAGGAATAGTTGTCCTTCATGATAAATTCTCTGGAACGGATGAGACCGAAGCGGGGACGGGCTTCGTCACGGTACTTGGTCTGGATCTGATAGAGATTGACAGGAAGCTGACGGTAGGAGTCGATGTTCTGACGGACGATGTCCGTAAAGACTTCTTCGTGGGTGGGTCCCAGGCAGAATTCTCTGCCGTTGCGGTCCTTAACTCTCCACATTTCGGGGCCGTAGGCTGCCCAACGGCCGGATTCCTGCCACAGTTCTGCAGGCTGCAGAGCACTCATGTGGATTTCCTGAGCACCGGCTGCGTCCATTTCCTGACGGACGATGTCTTCCACCTTGCGGAGAGCTCTCTGACCGAGAGGCATAAAGCCGTAAACTCCGGAGGCCAGCTTTCTGATGGCACCGGTTCTCAGCAGGAGAATGTGGCTTGCGATTTCTGCTTCTGAGGGAACTTCTCTCAGAGTGTAAAGATACATTTGTGATGCGCGCATGTTTTATATTACCTTTCTTGAATTATCTTATTTGACCGTTGCGACAGCATAGGCTGCCATGGCGTTTCCGCCGCCAGAAATGCCCAGGCCTTCCTCTGTGGTAGCCTTGATGCTTACACAGTTTTCGGGGACGCCAAGAGCGGCTGCAGTGTTCCTTATCATCTGAGCCGCGTAGGGTGAAATTTTAGGCTTTTCGGCAACAAGTGTAGCATCTACGTTGATCAAAGTAAAGCCTGCAGCCTTAAGAATATCCATAGTGAGGGAAAGAATTTTGTTTCCGCTCATTCCTTCGTACTGAGGATCCTTATCGGGGAAGTGCCGACCGATGTCTCCCAGAGCTGCGGCACCTAAAATTGCGTCGGCAATGGCGTGAGCGACCACGTCTGCGTCGCTGTGACCCAGAAGGCCTTTTTCGTAGGGAATGTGGGTGCAGCCCAGCATAAGGGGTCTGCCATCCACCAGTTTATGGACGTCATAGCCCATACCGGTTCGTATGTTCACGGGAAGATCCTCCGGTGTAGTGATTTTGATATTGCTGTATTCCCCCTGAGAGATAGTAACGGAAACACCTATGCGCTCCACAAGGCCTGCGTCGTCGGTGCCTTCGAAACCGTCTTCAAGAGCCTTTTCGTTGGCCTTCATAAGGAGCGGATAACTGAAGCCCTGGGGAGTCTGAACTTCGTAAAGAGCAGAGCGGTCCAAAGTCTTTTCCGCAGTACGGATGGTGTTTTTAGGAGTGACCGCAGGAATAACGGCATCGCTGTTTTCCAAAGCCTTCAGCACTCCGCTTATGACCCCTTCCGACACGTAGGGCCTCGCTCCGTCGTGGATCAAGACCCGCCCGGTGTCTGCCGGAAGATTCTTGAGAGCGTTATAGACCGAGGCCTGCCGTGTGGCACCACCCTCGACTATGCAGTCTGCCCTGAGGCCGCTCTTTTCCAGCATTTCTCTTACGTATTCCACGTCACCCTGAGGGACTGTGACGCAGATAAAAAATACTTCGCTAAAATCACAAAATGCCTTGACGCTCCTTGACAGGACCGTAAGGCCATTGAGATCCATATATTGCTTTGGAATACTGCCGCCCATGCGCCTTGACGCTCCGGCGGCAGTTACTATTACAGCTGTTTTCATATTGTCTTGCTAAGGCTTTGCAAAGATCATGCGCCCTGCAGATGTCTGCAGGACACTGGTTACGGTAACGGGAACAGTCTTGCCTATGAGGGATCTGCCGTCTTCCACGACTATCATGGTTCCGTCATCTAAATAAGCAATTCCCTGGCTGGGCTCCTTGCCCTCTTTGACCAGATAGACCTGCATTTCTTCACCGGGAAGAACAACAGGCTTAAGGGTGTTGGCCAGTTCGTTGATGTTGAGGACTCCGACTCCCTGAATGGAGGCCACCTTGTTCAGGTTGTAGTCATTGGTGACGACCATGCCGCCCAGCTTCTGAGAAAGCTTCAGGAGCTTTACGTCGACTTCGGGAATATCGCCTATGCTTTTGTCAGATGCGGTGTTGAAGATCTCAACGCCGTATTCGGTCTGAATGCGGTTAAGAACGTCCAGTCCGCGTCTTCCTCGGTTTCTCTTAAGGCTGTCCGCGGAATCTGCAATGTGGCGAAGCTCCACGAGCACAAAGTCCGGAATGACTATATCACCTTCGATGAAGCCGGTCTTCATAATGTCCGCAATGCGCCCGTCGATGATGACGCTGGTATCGAATATCTTGGGAGCGTATCCGGCAGCGGCTTTGCTCTTGCTACCTTTATCCCGTGAGCCGGAAATTACACCGGCAGCAATATTTCCGCGCATTCTCAAGGCAACGCCTCTCATGAGGAATAGTCCGCCAATGCCCAGGCCCACGTAGAGCAGAACAGAAATTATAACATTGATATAGGCTGTCTGAAGGCCCTTGATCCCATTGATAAGCTGGGACATAAGGGCCGCAATGACAATGCCGGCTATGAGTCCCGCAATGGAAGATGCCAGCTCCATGGGCGGAATGGAAATGAGAAAGCTTTCAAGGCGCTTGGCCAGCCTTTCAGCCTTGTCCACATTGGCGTTGTAAAAATAATAGAATATAAGTCCGAAAAAACCAGTAAACAGCGCCACAAGCAGGACCATGCTTTCAGTTTCAATGGTGATCCTCGCGCTTAAAGAAGACTCATTGAGAACATAGTTGCTGATGCCATAGCCGAAAAGCATTCCGCAGAATGTAATAACGAAGCAGAATATTTTCTTGACCATCTTTTTACCTCCTTTCTCTTTTATTTTGATATTAAAAAGCTCTCCGGACAGAGGTCCGGAAAGCCTACACCAAACAAAGCAGAACTAACCTACGGCTTTATCTATCATGACAGCTGCTTCTTCTTCAGTAACATTCTCTACAAGGGCGATCTCACCCATGAGGATCTGTCTGGCATTATTGAGCAGCTTCTTTTCTCCGGTGGAAAGTTTCTTTATCCTGTCTACGCGCATAAGGTTGCGGACCACCTCAGCCACCTGGTCTACTTTACCGGTTCTGAGCTTGTCCATATTGTCGCGGTTTCTGCGATTCCAGTTGTCGTCCATAGGTGTGGACTCGGCTGCAAGGGTATCCATCATAAGTCTGATGCCTGCATGATCTGTGATGGCGCGAAGGCCGACCTGCTCACTTCCACTTACAGGGACCATGACTCTCATACGTCCGTGAAGGACTTCAATTATATAATAAGAGCGCATTTCGCCCAGTATCAGTTTATCTTCAATGTTTTCGACTACACCCGCTCCGTGCATCGGATAAACGAGTTTGTCGCCTATTTTGAACATCAATGTATACCTCCTCCGCCTTTATTATAATGGTGAAAGAGCATGGTGTCAAACGGAAAAAACTGATAATATCAAGCCCTCATATACGTGTCAACAATTATTTTTATTCTTTTGCAATAAATTTACAGG
>JAKSSR010000088.1 GCA_024402995.1 Clostridia bacterium
GCCGGTATGAAGGGTATCGACCATGCGGAATATCGGCATCAGACCGGCTTCCTTCCGCTTGTGATAGACGGAAAGCTCATCCGTTTTCCACAGACGGGCAATATATGCATCGGAGAAACCCATTTTCTTGGCTGCACGCAGCGCTTCCATATCCCACGGCCTGGCAGACAGGCCGTCTTCCATTTCGATCATTTCGCGGATGCAGTCCAGAAACAGCTCTGTGATCATGGTGATCTCATGGATCTGCGCCGTTGTCGCGCCGCGGCTGAACAGCTCCGCGATGGCAAACAGATTATCAGAGCGGAATTCACGGATATAGTCCAGCAGTTCCTCTTTGCTCATGGTATCGAATTTGGACATATACAGATGTTTGATACCGGCCTCCAATGAACGGGTTGCCTTGAGGAAGCATTCGCACAGATTTGCGCCAATGGCCATGACCTCGCCGGTTGCTTTCATCTGCGTGCCGAGCGTATTGGGTGCATCGGTAAACTTGTCAAAGGGGAAGCGCGGGAACTTGGCAACGATGTAGTCAAGACTCGGCTCAATGGCGGCCGTACCGCCGGCTACCTCAATCTCCTCCAGCGCCATGCCCATGGCGATCTTGGCGGTTACTCTTGCGATGGGATAGCCGCTGGCCTTGGAGGCAAGCGCGGAGGAACGGGAGACTCTGGGGTTGACCTCAATGAGGAAATACTCGCTGGAATTCGGGTTCAGCGCGAACTGCACATTGCAGCCGCCCTCGATTTTCAGCTCACGGATGATCTTGATGGCGCTGTCATTGAGCATTTTCAGATCATGATCGTTCAGCGAGAGGATCGGTGCAACGACAATGGAATCGCCGGTATGAACGCCGACCGGATCGACGTTTTCCATACCGCAGATGGTGATGGCGTGGTCGTTCGCATCGCGCATGACTTCAAACTCAATTTCCTTGTAGCCCTTGACGCTCTTTTCAACCAGCACCTGATGGACAGGCGAGAGCTTAAAGGCGTTAAGACCGATCTCCAGCAGTTCCTCTTCGTTGTTGGCAAAGCCGCCGCCCGTGCCGCCCAGCGTAAAGGCCGGACGCAAAACGACGGGATAGCCGATTTCAAGTGCGGCCTTTTTTGCCTCATCTATGGAATATGTAATTTCGGAGGGAATGACCGGCTCGCCGATGGACTGGCACATTTCCTTGAAAAGTTCACGATCCTCGGCACGTTCAATGCTTTCGCTGGAGGTGCCTAACAGCCTGACGCCGCATTCTTTCAAAATGCCCTTCTTCTCCAGCTGCATGGCCATATTCAGACCCGTCTGACCGCCGATGCCGGGAACGATGGCGTCCGGACGCTCGTGGCGCAGAATCCTTGCCACATATTCCAGCGTCAGAGGCTCCATGTAGACCTTGTCCGCAATGGCGGTATCCGTCATGATCGTTGCCGGGTTGGAGTTGCAGAGGATGACCTCGTACCCCTCTTCCTTGAGTGCCAGGCAGGCCTGCGTGCCTGCGTAGTCAAATTCTGCCGCCTGACCGATGACAATGGGGCCGGAACCGATGATCAATACCTTTTTGACGTCTGTTCTTTTTGCCATTTGGATCTCCTTTCGCGAAAAAACCTGCCGGAATCGGCAGGCTGGAACAATCAATATGGTGCTGATAAAAGCAGCACCTGCATCCTATGACCATCTTGCCGACCTCTCCGGATCGCATTAAAGATTTGTTTCGCCTATTGGAACACATGCGAAACGGAAAGTCAAGCATTTCCTAAATATTTTTTAGATTTTCAACAACGGAGAATATGATTCAGCATTATGAGATGAATTAATGTATTTATTTATATATGCAGCCGTTCCATATTCTCTTTCTTATCAAACAGCTCAGGCCTCATTGAACGATATCAACTAATAATAAGGTGCTCGAAACTGTCTCATTTTCATGTATGAACGTGAAAATGCTGGTTTATATTCTTCGACTTTTTACATAAAATATGGAAATATTTTCTGAGTCTCTATGTTGAAATCCGAATACTAATATTTACCAGTCAACCCACTTGGCCAACTTCTGCGCAGGCTGCAATCAAGGCCAAGGGTTAATCAACTTTTTGCAGTTGAAAACGTAATATTTTAACGAAAACCCCGCATTTCTTCGTGAAATGCGGTGGTTTTTGTTTTGGGTTTCAATGTGCAACAATAATTGAGATTGTTTGATTTGAAAAAACGAAGTTCATCATGTACCATAAATGATGCTCCTTTCTGTTTTGTTTTTTAGACGCAAAATGCCGCTCACACAATGTGAACGGCACTGAAAAAAGACGCTCTTATATAAGGGTGTCCATGATGAAAACCACTATAAATAGAAGCAGCATTCTTCCTCTGCCTGACGAGATTAGCTGACGGGTTAGGAGGAGGACTCCTTCCGGGAATTGGCCGGACACACCCCTGTATTGGATCTCCCGCTGGTGCCAAAGCGCCACTCGACATTGTTGCATCTATACTTATGTGATTATATTAAACGCTTTTACGAAAAAAGTCAATCATACGCAGGCATTTACATTTATTATCACTTCCGTCCTTTATACTTTTATAAATTTTTACATTTCATCGAACCACAGACTCCGTATCGCTTTCACAGTATAAATCCTTGCTATTCTTCTTTTTCGCCTTTAACGCGGGAAACAGTCTTTGTCGTGTCCGTGGTGACAGATAAACCTGCTGAAGAGCGCAAGTGCAATGATGCTGCAAACGATGTCGGTGACCGGTGTTGCTGCGACGATGCCATAGACCGGAACAACCTTTCCGAGAATAAACATAAGCGGAATATCAACAACGCCCTTTCTCAGCAACGCTAAAACCGTAGATTTTCCGCCTCTGCCGGTCGCCTGAAAAAAAGTGATAACGGTATACGCAAAAGCAGAAAACGGTGCGCCAACGCAAAGTATTTTCAAAAACTGACTGCCATAGCTTAAAGAATCTCCTCCGGTATGAATAAAAACAGAAATAATCTCCCGGCTGAATAACAGACAACTCGCAGTGCACGCCCCGGCAATTCCAACAGAAATCGAAGCGGAGCAGTATACTACTCTTTTCATACGCGTTCGATTGCCGGATGCGAAATTGTACGCAATGAGTGGAAGTACCCCTTGTGCCATCCCTCTGACGAAACAATGTGCAAACATGTTTGCTTTTTTTGCCACTCCAACCCCTGCCTGGGCGGATATTCCTGCGAAAGCCATCTGTTTATCCAAAATTGCGTAGGATATGTTTTCAAACATAGTCATCAGAAATGCTGCAATTCCAACCTTGAAAATCTCTTTTGGAATGTCATTTTTGAGTATTCTGTTAGAAGGCGTCACGCTGATTATAAGCTTCTCCCGATTCACAGCAATCATCAGGATATAATAGACCAGTGCGCACAGGTTTGATATCGCTGTAGCGAGCGCCGCACCAAGCGTTTCGTTGCCTGCCGGCAGGATAACAAACATGAAAAGCGGATCAAGAACAATATTCAAAATTCCACCAAGCGCTACGCCCATACTTGCCTGTACGGAACACCCGCAGGCACGAACGAGATGAGAAAAGAGCGTATTCATTGTCGTTGCAGGCCCTCCAATGACAACTGCACACTTCATGTATTTCACCGCCGCAGAATGAACGCCCTGATTTGTTCCACCAAGTGCGTCAATAAATCTGTCGCAGAACATCCACACAGCAAAGCAATATACCAGCGTCAAGGATATGCAGCCCCAAAAAGCAAAAGATGAAGCGTTTTCTGCCTTAGCTCTCTCGTTCTTTCCAAGGGCTCCCGCAATAACGCTGGCTGCACCCACGCCAAACAGATTTGAGATTGCAGAAAGGAACATAAAGGCCGGCATACATACCGTCACAGCTGTAATCAATTCATCGCTGTTTGTCATTCCAATAAATAATGTGTCTGCCATGTTGTAAATGACAAGAACAATCTGCCCTATGACAGAGGGAATCGAAAGTTCCATAATTGCCTTGAAAACACTTCGGTTTTCAAATAATTCTTTTTTCTCTGCCACTTCAACCGCCTCCCTGTTCGCCTTTTTTAATCAGCATTTCAAACAGAAACAAGAAAAAACATTCCAAACTAAAATAACCTTCTTCAGCAGAGCTGATTATAAATACAAGCTTGAGGATGTTTTCTTTTCTATCTGCTTTGTAACCGTCAAAGCAGAAAACAAAAAGAACTGAGATCGCACAAGCAATGATAATCTTCACTATTTCTGTCAAAAGCAGTCTTTCGCATAAGATATCTGCTCCTAATCCAACAGCAAACGCACATCCACGCTTGATATACCAAATTGCAGGCTGTCCGTCATGCTTCATCGCTTTGCACACCCTCCCTTTTGGTTTTATAGCTAAAATGATACTTGCAGATTTAATAAAGTCAAATTATAATAATCGTAAGGTATATAATGTTTTCTAATGTAGGAAGGTGAGAAAATGTTGGATCAAAAACTGCTGACGCTGTTGGAGGTATATGAAAAAAAGAGTTTCAGCAAGGCATCACGCAGTCTTGCAATTACCCAGCCTGCGGTCAGCCAGCATATAAAGGCACTGGAAGAAGAGTTTGGCGTAAAGATTTTTGACCGTAGCAACAGTAAGTTTATTGTGACAAAAGAGGGAGAAATGATCATTCAAACCGCCAGAAAAATGC
This sequence comes from Clostridia bacterium, assembly GCA_024402995.1. Classification (GTDB taxonomy): domain Bacteria; phylum Bacillota; class Clostridia; order Peptostreptococcales; family Anaerovoracaceae; genus JAKSSR01. The sequence continues at coordinate 4,664 of JAKSSR010000088.1, forward strand.
TAGGCATGTACAACCTGCTCCTTCAGGATCTGAGTGACAGAAAAGAGTTGGTCGAGCATCTTATCATCGGAGTCACACATACCGTTGAAAGCAATCCTATCGCAGAATCTTTGGCTAGATTCTGCTCTGAAAACGACGGCATTTCCATAAAAATCATTACTGATTCGATAAAAAATCTTTATAAGCAACTAAGAAGCTATGAACTTGATATGATCATAGTAGAGGGCCGCACGCAGGAAGAAGGTCTTAAATTCTTCATGTTAGATACTGACTACCTCTGCCTCGCCGTCTCACCTGACCACCCGTTTGCAAACCGGGAACTCATTACGCTCAGGGAACTTAAATCGGAGAATCTTATTCTCCGGCTGCCCAATTCCGGCACTCGCAATCTGTTTGTCTCCCATCTTGAGAGTAACAATATGAATATAAACGAATTCAATGTAATTCTTGAGCTAGATAATGTGGCCACAATTAAAGATCTGATTCGTCGCAATTTTGGCGTGTCCATTCTGCCGCGAAGTGCTTGCCTGGATGAAATAAAAAAAGGCAAAATCATCGTTTTGCCCATAGAAAATCTCAGTATGATTCGAGATATGAATATTGTTTATCGCAGCGATTTCGTGCAAACGGACATCTTGAGAGGAATCGTGAAGGCCTATAACGAAACTCTCCGCCTATACAAATAACAAAAACCGGCGCTGGAAATGCACATATGTTAGCAGTCACCGGAAACGACCTAAGTTTTGGCACTAGTGGTTTCAATCTGTAGTGTTGACGTAATGGCAACTGACGAGGATCGTGGTGAGAATCTTCCGAATGATTGTAATACAGATACACAAATGAATGTCTATAATGAAGATGATAGCAATTTTAATAGTAACTCCATGCAGATAGCACAAACAACATCGACAGCTCTACTTACATCAATTGTCGATCAACTAACAGCACTTAACCTTCCTGCTGATGTGCTTAACTCTCTAGAGAGTGTGGCGGCAGGAATCGTTGCTGCTCTTGCGGATGGTCCACTTCCACTTGGGGATTTTTTACTTCTTGCGTCGACTAGCGGATTGGCTATCGCTGTTGCAAACAATTGGAATTCAATATATACGAAGTGGTCATCAATCATTAGTGTTTTTACAAACGCGTTTGCGTCAATATCGTCTGATGTTGAAGATACTTTCGATGAGGTACAAAGAAATGTATCAACTTATCAGAATGTACCTTCAATTTCTACAAATGGTAAAGTTGCAAGTGTTGCTGGTGTGCAGTATAATTGTATAGTAAAAGCATCAGAAATGACACAAGGACAGAAGCAAAATAATTATTATGTTGCCATACTTTTTGGGAATGAGGTATACTTCGATTCTACTAGGCCCATCACT
>JAKSSR010000089.1 GCA_024402995.1 Clostridia bacterium
TTCCGTCAGAGTATGTGTGCTTAGGTGCAGAAGGAAATGAAGTTCAGTAATAAATCACAGTTCGCTAGCTCCATCAATGCAGATAAGAATCATAGTTTGTCGAGCTCTTTATACCGGATTTACATGGCGAAAAATCCCATTTTTTCGTCAAAAATCCCATATTCTATCCCATAAAATAAGGTTTCGTGCGGCTTTGTGTGAGCTTGTGCAAGCATGGACGCAATTGCGAAACCCGTTGAAATTTCAACAAAAATCGCCACAAATATTGAAATTAAAAACACCGAATGGAATCGATCCATTCGGTGTTTTTATGGTGAAGGCGGTGAGAGTCGAACTCACGTCCGAAAGCATTTCCACAAGCTTTTCTCCGAGCGCATCCGGTAGTTTGAATTTCGGGTGATGAACGGCCCGCCGGCACGACGGTCATCATCCTATCCCGTTGATCCACCGCATACCGGGAGCTTTGCGGCGGGTTCCCTGTATTGTCGACGCCTGGGTCCGGACCTACAGGTAAATCCGGTCAGACGCGCGGGCTGCTAATTAAGCAGCAAATGCGAAAGTGTTGTTATTTTTAGCGTTTCTTTTTAAACGGGTCCTTTTTAACGAAGACCGGACCGACTTCGGCTCGCTTAGCCGGCTTCCACACCCCCGTCGAAACCTTTACGCCCCCATGAGAGTGCTGAACCTTTCAGCAAGGTAATATTAGCACATTCTGAAAAAAAGTCCATTACAAAATGATTACTTTTCTGTTGTATTGCCGGAGATAAAAAAGTACAATTTACGTGTGTGTAAATCATCGGCAGTTTGCCGTTTCACCAAAGGAGGATATAAATGAGCGTAAAGAAACTCGGCTTCGGCACCATGCGTCTGCCGAAGGTCAACCCGGACGACCCCACTTCCATTGAAATCAGACAGGTCTGCGACATGGTGGACCTCTTCCTTGAGAAGGGCTACACCTATTTCGACACCGCCTGGATGTACCACAAGTTCGCCAGCGAATGCGCAGTAAAGTGGGCTCTTGTAAAGCGTCATCCCCGCGAAAGCTTTACCCTGACCACAAAGCTTCACGAGAGCTATGTAAACGATACTGTTACCAAGGACGATATTTTCAACAAGCAGTGCGAAAAGTGCGGCGTAGAATACTTCGATTACTATCTTCTTCACGCTATTAACGACGGCAACTTCGCCAATTACGAGGCAAAGGATTGCTTCAGCTGGATCAAGAACCTTAAGGAATCCGGCAAGATCAAGCATGCCGGATTCTCCTTCCACGGCACCGCTCCCGTTCTCGACACCATTCTTACCAGGTATCCCTGGATGGAGTTCGTACAGCTTCAGCTCAATTATCTTGACTGGGGCAGCGAAAAGGTCCAGTCCGGAGCCTGCTACGAAGTCTGCGAAAAGCACGGGGTCCCCGTTATCGTCATGGAGCCCGTAAAGGGCGGTTCCCTGGCAAATCTCCCCACCAGAGATGAAAAACTTATGAAGGCCTATGCTCCCGATGCTTCCATCGCGTCCTGGGCCATTCGCTTTGCCGCCACTCTGCCCAACGTCATGATGGTCCTTTCCGGCATGAGCAATCTGGAGCAGATGAAGGACAATATTGAGACCTACGATAATCTCAAGCCCCTCAATGACGAGGAAAAGGCTATTATCGCCAAGGTCGTAGAAGACCTCAACAAGGGAGGAATGATCCCCTGCACCGCCTGCGCATATTGCAAGGAGGGCTGCCCCATGCAGATCAATATTCCCGAATATTTCAGACTTTACAACAGTGTCCGCGAGGACGTGGGCGATCAGCAGGCTGAGTATGACCGCCTGACTCTGGAATTCGGCAAGGCTTCCGCATGCATAGGCTGCGGACAGTGCGAAGGCATCTGTCCTCAGGGCCTGCCCATTATGGACGACCTGAAGGACGTTGCCAAGTTCTTTGAAAAATAAAAACTTAGCAAAATTGTAACCAAGGCGCCCTCTGGGGCGTCTTGTTTTTTTGTGTATAGTACAATATAATAACTTAATTCAATTAGTTGAAATTCCGACAGTTTTCGGGATCTTCATCATTATTTTTCAAAAGGAGTATAAAAATGGCAGAAACAGCAACCATGGAAAAGCCCATGATTGAGGTGAGGAAGCTGAGAAAGGAATACCCTGTAGGTGATGAAGTCGTAGTCGCGCTCAAGGAGATCAACCTGAGCGTCCCGCGAGGCCAGATACTGTGCATCTTCGGACAGTCAGGCTCGGGAAAGAGTACGCTTCTCAATCAGCTGGCAGGCATGGAGAAACCCACCAGGGGCGGCGTCCGCATAGGCGGTCAGATAATATCCGCCATGGATGAGGACACTCTTGCAGTCTTCCGGCAGAATCATCTGGGCTTCGTCTTTCAGGCATATAACCTGCTCCCCAATCTAACGGCTTCGGAAAACGTAGCTTTGCCGCTTATGTTCAAAGGGGTTTCCAAAGAGGAAAGAGACATTGCGGCCAAGAAGCTTTTGACCCTGGTGGGCCTGCAGAAAAGGTTGGACCACTTCCCCAATCAGATGTCCGGCGGTCAGCAGCAGCGCGTCGGCATTGCAAGGGCCTTTATCACCAGACCGGACGTCGTCTTTGCCGACGAACCTACCGGCAACCTGGATTCAAAAACCACAGTGGAGGTCATGAAGATGATAGTAGATATGGCCCGCCGCTTTAATCAGACCATAGTGCTCGTCTCTCACGATCCTGAAATGAAGGACTTTGCCGACCGCATCGTTACTCTCAAGGACGGAGAAATTATCGCAGACGAGATGAACAGTAAGGAGATATAAAAATGAGATCCGCAATTACAAGAATATCAGCGATACTCATCGCACTGCTTATGGTTGTAAGCCTGCTTCCGGCAGCAGTATTCGCAGCAGGCAGAACAGTAAATTATGAGCTTCAGAGCGCAGGCGTCCAGCAGACCAAGATAAGCAAGAACACTCTTGTATCCATTATCGTCCGCATCAGTGATCCGGCACTGAGCCTTGATCCTGCCGCTCCCGCGGAAGGTCAGCTCCATGCGTACAAGCTGGCTGACAGCTTCACCGAAAGCAGCACTGCTTCCGTTGCTTACAGCATCGCTACCCCTAATGACTACACGATCACCTTCAGCGGTCTGGTATACACCGGCGACGGTCAGTCCTTCATATTCAAGACCAGCGAAGACGGAAGAACCACCTACAAGAAGGAAGCCCTTACCATTGACGAGGCTGTCGTTTATGTAGCTCCGCCCGATGACGGCGACGATTACGTTCCCACTCCCAGCGATCCTCCCGTGGTCATCATTTCCGTTGCTTCCGCTCCTGAAATGGTCAAGGCCAAGGACGAATTCGAAGTCAAGTTCACTGTAGAAAACAAGAGCAATAAGACTCTCAACGACGTGTACGCCTGCTTCAACGCCACCGGCGATTACAGACTTGAAGGCTACACCACCAAGATCTCTCTGGCAAGCATCGGAGCAAAGAAGAGCGCTACCTTTACCGCAAAGTTCAAGGCTTCCGATTCTCTGAATGCGGAGTACATCCCCCTTGCCGTTGATCTTCAGTACACTTATAACAACAACATTCAGACTACCAACGGAAACACTTCCGAGACCTTCTATCTGACCAGTCAGCGGCAGGGCGAAGAGCCTCCGAAGGAAGTCATCCCCGAACCTGTAGTTATCGTTACCGGAAGCGTCATCGACGTTATCAAGGAAAAACAGGAATTCCAGTACACCGTTTACTTTGAAAACAAGGGCAAGACACCCCTTACCAACTGCAGTGTAAAGCTTGCCGCAGGAAACGATCTGATCCTCAGAAATGAAAGCACCACGGTCCTCCTGAATGACATCCCCGCAGGCGGAAAGGGCAGCGTAACCTTAAAGCTTAAGGCCGCTGACGTCATTACCTCCAATACTCAGTCCGTTTCCGTAAATCTGCGTTACTATTATGACGGAGGCAGCGGCATCGCAAATCAGCAGGGCTCCGTCAGTGAAAACTTTGATCTTCTCGCCAATGTCACAAAGCAGAAGGAAGAAGGTCCCACCATTATTTCAGGTCCTGTTCCCAACGTTATCATTACGGATTACTCCTTCGGCGGAGAAAACGTTACCGCCGGTGAACCCTTCGATCTCAAGGTGACCTTCAAGAACACCGGAAAGGTCGCCATTGAAAACATCGTCTGTGTTGTTGACTGCGGCCAGCACTTCACCATCAACGGTGCTACCAATACCACCTATTACAGCAGTGTAGGAGCAAACTCCTCCCAGACTCTGGACGTTCCCCTCCAGGTCCTGGCAACGGCAGCCACCGGCGCCCAGAACGTAGGTATCTCCTTCCAGTATGAATATGTCGATAACGGTGTCCGTTCTCAGAACAGCTCCAATATCAATATCTCCATCCCCGTAAGCCAGCCCGACCGTCTTGAATTCGGAGAACCCGTCATGTATGACTACATGGCATATGTCGGCATGGAAACTACCATCGTTCTGGACTACGTCAACAAGGGTAAGAGCGAAGTCTCCAATGTTGAGGCTGAGGTCATCGGCGACGTTGACGTACTCCAGCAGAATCAGTACCTGGGCAACTTCGGAAGCGGTGCAGGCGGCAACATCAGCTTTGTCGTTACTCCCTGGAACGCAGGTACAAACGAGCTTACATTTAAAATCACCTATGAGGATGCCAACGGCAACACCGTAGTCCGCGAGATCCCTTACACCTTTGAGTCTGAAGAAATGGCATGGGGCGATCCCGGAGAATTTGACGATCCCAGCGCATGGGAAGATCCCGTTCCCGAAAAACAGGGCTTCCTTCAGGGCATGCCCTGGTGGGGTTGGGTAATTGCAGCTGCAGTCGTTCTTGCGGTACTTCTCATCGTTCTCAAGAGCATAAAGAAAAACAAGGCAAAGAAGGCTGTAAAGGCTGCTGAAAGCGAATGGAACGTCTTTGATGAGGTAAGCGAAAACAAGGAGGCATAAATGCGCAAGAGCGACATGTTCCACATGTGCCTTCAGAATCTGACCAGACGAAAGTCCCGGACGATTCTGACGGTCCTGGGAGTCATGATAGGCTGCTGCGCCATTGTCATCATGGTCTCTCTGGGTTTCGGAACCCAGGAGGCTCAGGACAAAATGCTCTCCCAGATGGGCGACCTGACGATGATACAGATCTACAACTACAATCAGTCGTCCGAAAACAAACTTAACGAAGAAATGATCAATAACTTCAGGTCTGTGAGCGGTGTTGCTGCCGCCACAGGCAAGCTGAATATTGGTAACTATTATTCTCCAAGCTGCTCCGCGGGAGCTAACAAGCGCTATATTACCTACTGGATGGAGATGTGCGGCGTCTCTCTTGATTCCTTTTATGATATGGGTTATGAGCTCATTGAGGGAAATCTCCCCGAGAAGGAAGGAGAGGTCGTTGTCGGTCAGTATTTTGCCTACAACTTCTATGACACGCTCAAGCCTAACGGACGCAATTACGTAAATCGCTGGGAAGGCGGCTATGACGAAGAAGGCAACCTTATCAACGTTCCCGATCCATTCTTTGACGTTCTAGGAGAGACCATAAAGGTCGAGTACCAGCTGAACAACGGTACGGTCATAAAGAGCGACCTTAAGGTCGTAGGCGTAATGAAGGAAAACTACAACGTCGGCTATGAAACTTCGGAAGGTGTTCTCATGGATGTCGGGGCAATGACTGCCCAGATCAACCAGCTGTTCATCAAGGACGGCGTCAAGAAGGACATCACTTATCAGGAGGCTTACGTCAAGTGCGACAGTATCAACAGCGTTGCTCAGGCTCAGAAGGACCTTGAAACTTACGGTTTTGACACCTGGTCCATGGAATCCATCCGTGAGCCTCTCCAGGAGGAAGCCCGTCAGAAGCAGATCATGCTCGGCGGTCTGGGCGCCATTTCTCTGCTGGTCGCTGCAATCGGTATTGCCAATACAATGATAATGAGTATTTCCGAAAGGACCCGTGAGATAGGTATCATGAAGGCTCTGGGCTGCTT
>JAKSSR010000009.1 GCA_024402995.1 Clostridia bacterium
CAGCAGTCCGTCCTTGCCGGGAAGAATGTTTACGAATGCGCCGAGTTCTGCGCCGTCCTTTGCGGAGGTGAGGATCCTGACTACGGTGCCTTCGTAGGTTTCGCCGACTTCAACGTCCTTGGTCAGCATGATGATTTCCTTCTTGGCTGCTTCTGCGCTTGCCATGTCGGGAGATGCGATGAATACGTTGCCGTCATCGTCGATGTCGACCTTTGCGCCGGTTTCGGAGACAATGCGGTTAATGGTTTCACCGCCCTTGCCGATGACCAGTCTGATCTTGTCAACGGGGACCTGCATGGAGATGATTCTTGGAGCATAGGGGCTCATTTCTTTTCTGGGTTCGGGCAGTTCTTCAAGCATGATGCCCATGATGTGCATTCTGCCTTCCTTTGCCTGCTTGAGAGCAGTTTCAAGAATGTCTCTGGAAAGACCGTGGACCTTAATGTCCATCTGGATTGCGGTAACGCCCTTTTCAGTACCGGCAACCTTGAAGTCCATGTCGCCGAGGAAGTCTTCCATTCCCTGAATGTCGGAGAGGATGGCCATCTTGGAGGTACCGTCTTCTTCAACTCTTTCGATAAGACCCATTGCAATGCCGGAAACGGGAGCCTTGATGGGAACACCTGCATCCATCAGTGCCAGGGTGCTGCCGCAGACGGAAGCCTGGGAGCTGGAACCGTTGGAGGAAAGAACTTCAGAGACGACTCTGATTGCATAGGGGAATTCCTCTACGCTGGGAAGAACGGGCAGAAGAGCTCTTTCAGCAAGAGCGCCGTGGCCGATCTCTCTTCTTCCGGGTCCTCTGAGGGGCTTTGCTTCGCCGGTGCAGTAGCCGGGGAAGTTGTACTGATGCATGTATCTCTTTTCGGTTTCTTCGGTGATGCCGTCGATCATCTGAGCATCAGAGAGAGTACCGAGGGTGCAAGCGGAGAGAACCTGAGTCTGGCCTCTCTTGAAGAGACCGGTACCGTGGACTCTGGGAAGAACGCCGGTGTCGACCCAGATAGGTCTGACCTCATCAAGCTTACGGTTGTCGGGACGGATGCCTTCGTCAAGGATCATGTTTCTGACGGTTTCCTTGCGGATTGCGTACATAACGGAAGCGACGTCTCTTGCAAGATCAAAGTCCGCTTCGGGATACTTTTCAGCAAAGTAATCCTGAGCTTCCTGATCAACTGCTTCCATGTTTGCAAGTCTTTCCTGCTTGTCATAGACCTGAACAGCCTGACGGTACTTAGCGGAGAAAACTTCCTTGCATTCTGCTTCGATTTCAGCGTTTGCGTGATAGTATTCGATGTTGAGCTTTTCCTTACCTACTTCGGAGACGATCTCTTCGATGAAGGTGCAGATTCTCTTGATTTCTTCGTGACCGAACATGATAGCGTCAAGCATGACCATTTCGGGAACTTCCTGAGCGCCTGCTTCGACCATCATGATAGCTTCCTTGGTACCGGCTACGTACATGCTGATGTCGGAAGCTTCTCTCTGAGCCTGAGTGGGGTTGATGACGAATTCGCCGTCAACTCTGCCAACCAGAACTGCTGCGGTGGGACCGTCCCAGGGGATGTCGGAGGTTGCCAGGGCAACAGAGGAACCGATCATTGCGCAGATCTCGCTGCTGCAGTCAAGGTCGTTGCTCATGACGGTAGCGACTACTTCAACGTCGTTGTAGAATCCCTTGGGGAACAGAGGACGGAGAGGTCTGTCCATAAGTCTGGAACGGAGAATTGCGTTGTCGGAGAGTTTGCCTTCTCTTCTGAGGAAGCCGCCGGGGATCTTGCCTACGGCGTACATCTTTTCTTCGTAGTCGCAGGAAAGCGGGAAGAAGTCGATGCCGGGACGGGGTTCTTTGCTCATGCAGCAGGTGACGTTTACAACGGTGTCGCCGTACTTGACCATGACCTGACCGTTAGCCTGTTCGCAGACCTTGCCGATCTCCAGTTCAAGGAGTCTGCCGCCCAAGGCTGTTCTGAAGGTTCTGTAATCTGTGTATTTCATTTACTTTTCCTTTCCGCAAATGCCCGGCTTGACAAGTTAATCTATTGCTCTCTTATACTTGCGGGCAATAGCTTAAGTTCTCAAGTCCGGCTTTGCTATTAACTTTAATATAACACTTAAGGCGGGACCTTTGCGGCCCCGCCTGTTTGATAACTTAATTACTTTCTGAGGTTCAGACGTGCGATGATGTTTCTGTAACGCTCAATGTCCTTGGACTTGAGGTATGCCAGCATGTTTCTTCTCTGGCCGACCATCTTCAGAAGACCTCTTCTGCTGTGGAAATCCTTGGGATTGCTCTTGAGGTGTTCGTTGAGCTCGTTGATTCTTGCAGTGAGGATTGCAACCTGGACTTCGGGGGAACCGGTGTCGCCGGGCTTGGTTGCGAATTCCTGGATAATCTGCTGCTTCTTTTCGGTAGTAATCATTGTTTTTCTCCTTTTTACTTATTCACCCGCAACCCGGAAATGCGTTGGAGTATCGCGGTTCTGAGTTTCGGGTACACAAATTGACAAGTTATGATAGCACAACGGCACTCTGTTGTCAACGAATTACGGGAATAGATTTATAAAATCTGAATATTTTATTCAATTGAAAGGACCTTAAAGTCTTCATCTTCAACTGCGGCCTTGAGGATCTCATTATCCACGTCCTCAGAAAGAACGACACTGCAGAGGCCTGTCTCATGATCGGGTATAGCGCTTTCAACGCCGGACAGGCTCTCAAGAGCGTTTTTTACGGCCTTTTCGCAGTGATGGCACATCATGCCCTGGATTTTAATCGTCTTGTTCATATTCTTCACCTGACTTTCAAGAATTTCAGTAATAATTGTCCTTACATCAAGAGTTTCCCGCCCCTTCATCGGCTTGTCTTTCCCTGAGTTTTCCGGTTTGAAAAGATTAAGCCTCAGAGCATTGCTTATAACAAAGAAACTGGAGCAGCTCATGGCAGCCGCGGCTATCATGGGATTCAGCGTAATTCCGAATCCGGCAAAAGCACCTGCGGCCACCGGAATGCAAATGGCGTTATAAATAAATGCCCAGAACAGGTTTTGCTTTACAGTCTGAAGAGTCTTGCGGCTTAGTCTCACAGCAGCGCAGACGTCACTCAGGCAGCTGTTCATGAGAACCACGTCGGCCGCATCAATGGCAACGTCGGTCCCGGCACCTATGGCCACACCGTTATCTGCAACTGTAAGTGCAGGAGCATCGTTTATACCATCGCCGACCATGGTCACTCTGCCCTTTTCTTTAAGTTTTTTCACAACCATGGCCTTGTCCTGCGGCATTACTCCCGCAATGACATTTTCAATACCGGCCTGCTGGGCGATGGCAGCGGCAGTAGTGCTGTTGTCGCCGGTAAGCATTATGGTGCATATGCCTAAATTTCTGAGCATTTCAACGGCAGAAGCACTGTCCTCTTTTACGGGATCAGCGGCTGCGATAATACCCAGAAGCTCGGAATTTCTGGCGAACAAAAGCGGCGTTTTCCCCTGAGACGCGAGAACAGACACCATCTGCCTTATCTCATCGGAAACCGTGACCTTGGAAGAAATGAACTTCAGGCTGCCTCCGAAAAGCTGGGCTCCGTCAAGAGAGGCACTGAGCCCACTGCCGGACAAAGCCTCAAAATCAGTTACGTCATCTATTTCGATCTCTTCTTCTGCAGCGGCTCTGACTACTGCAACGGCCATTGGATGCTCGCTTTTCTTTTCCAAACTTGCGGCTGCGTAAAGAAGAATCGAATCGGGAATACCGTAAGCTGGCAGAATATCGGTCACTGCAGGCTGTCCGGCAGTAACGGTCCCTGTCTTGTCAAGGACTACAATGTCGGTCTTTCCAAGTTCCTCAAGAGAAGACGCTGTTTTAAAAAGAACTCCCCTTCTGGCTCCCATGCCGTTTCCAACCATTATGGCTACGGGGGTGGCAAGGCCTAATGCGCAGGGGCAGCTTATTACAAGAACAGAAATCCCTCTTGAAAGAGCAAAGCCGGCATCCTTTCCGAGGATCAGCCACAAAGATGTTACAACAGCCGCAATTCCTATTACAGCCGGAACGAATATGCCGGAAACTTTATCTGCAAGCTTGGCAATGGGTGCCTTAGTGGCGGCAGCCTCTGAGACGAGCTTGATAATTTTAGCGAGGGCAGTATCAGAACCGACGCCGGTAGCTTTGCATCTGAGAAATCCTGAAGTATTCAGTGTCGCAGCGCTGACAGAATCACCGGGTTCCTTGTCTGCGGGAACAGATTCGCCCGTAAGAGCAGATTCATTGACTGCACTGCGGCCTCCTATGACCACACCGTCAACGGGAATGCTCTGTCCGGGGCGAACAAGAAAAACGTCGCCGATCCTGACCTGCGATGCAGGTATCTCTCTTTCTGCCCCATCGATTTCGATGACCGCTGTATCCGGAGTAAGTTTTATAAGGCTCTTCAGCGCATCAGTAGTACGTCCCTTGGAACGTGCCTCCAGCATTTTCCCAACGGTTATAAGAGTCAGGATCATGGCCGATGACTCAAAATACAGATCACGGCTGTGGCCCATAATGCAGACGCTGTAAATGAATCCTGCGGCAGAACCCATGGATACAAGAGTATCCATATTTGGGGCACCGTGGAAAAGTCCCTTAAAACCGCTTATAAAGAATTTGCGGTTTATTATCATGACGATAAAGGCAAGAGCAAGCTGAACTGCCCCGAAAGCGATATTGCTTTCATCGAGAACGGCGGGGACAGGCCAACCGGCCATATTGTGCCCCATGGAAAAGTACATGAGGACAATAAGAAAAACAAGGGAACTGATCAGACGCTTTCTCAGCAAAGGCGTATCCCTGTCCTCAAGGTCCTCCTGTGTGAGTGAAGCTTCATTTCCCTGTTTTCTGACAGTGCATCCGTAGCCCGCTTCCTGAACAGCCTTGATGATGTCGGCATCTTTTCCGCCGTCCACACCCATGGAGTTGGTAAGGAGGCTGACGGTGCAGGACTTTACGCCCTCAACGGCACTTACGGCCCTTTCGACTCTGGCGCTGCAGGCAGCGCAGCTCATTCCGGTAACAATATACTGCTTCATTTCTTATGAAAGAGTACTTTCGTTGACGTCGGGGACCTTCTTGGCGGCTCTGTCGCTGTCAACCTTCTGATAAACCTTGGCAAGAGCGACGATGAGCTGACGGGCCATCTGCTCGTTCATGACTACGGTTTCGATTTCTTCAGTGACCTTGGTATTGTTCTGGGGTCTGTTCTGAAGGAAAGTAATGAAACATTCGTTACCGGTAGCGTTAATAGTAAATCCGTTAGTGTACTTCATGATGACACTCCTTTATTTTGAATATTCCGGGCAATTGTCAAAATACAACTGCTCAAAACAAATTAGACAATTTGATTATTGTGGTATTCCCGAGCGAATAAACAGTCCTTATGGATCTGTTCCTGAAGGTCGTCAAAAGAATCAAATTTCTGTTCGGATCTTATGAGTTTAATAAACTCGACTTTGATTTTTTCGCCGTAAATATCCTCATTAAAGCCGAAGATATGAGTCTCGGCGTTTTTATCGAATATACCTACGGTTGGCTTGTTTCCCACGTTTGTAACGCTGGGATAGACTTTAAAACCTTCATCACACAGGTTAACGTAAGTCTTTGTTACATAAACACCGTTGAGAGGCTGAGCCATTTCGGAAGATAGAGCCAGATTGACCGTGGGGAAACCTATTCTGTGGCCCAGATGCTTGCCGTGAATGACGATCCCCTCAATATCATAGGGACGACCGGTATACTTAACGTACTCATCGACCCGGCCTTCATCTATGGATCTGCGGATAAGAGTGCTGGATACCACCTTTCCGTCAATACAGACAGGGTCGATAACATAGGTCTTGTAGCCGAATTCTTTTCCGAATTGGGAAAGGATCTGCGGGTTTCCTTCAGCCTTGTAAGCAAAACTGTAATTAAAGCCGCATACAGCGATCTGAGCGCGAAGAATATTGCTGAGAATGTCCCTGCAGAACACCAAAGGACTGCTGGTGCGCATCATATCGTCAAAGTCGACGGAGAAAAGATAGTCCACGTCGTACTTAGCCACGGCCTCAACCTTTTCTTCAAAGTTCATTATGTTTTTGACCTTGGTCTTGCCTGAGATCACGTTGGCAGGATGATTGGTAAAGGTAAAGACCGCCGTCTTAAGGCCGTTTTTTCTTCCGGCCTCGGCAGCCTTTGCGATGAGAGCCTGATGCCCCTTGTGTACACCGTCAAAATTTCCCAAGGCAACTGCTGTCGGTTCAATGTTCCTGATTTCTGATAAGCTTGTGAATACTGTCATTATTTAAACACTTTTAAAGGCCTAAAATCGCCGTTTTCATCGGGTTTTGCCGTTCCGACGAGAGTTTGTCCGCTGAATACCGCATATACGCCTAAATGAGCGATTTCAGGGTCGCGGTAAAAAGCGTGCACGCCATTGGAAAAGAGCCAGGCCTGTTTTGAATTAAGTTCAATATGCGGCATTTCACTGACCGCAGACTCAAAGGGCATAAGGAAGCTTTCCGGCCCCTTTTCCTTTAATTCGTCAATGGTAACAGCCTGATCCAGAGAATAACCGCAGGTACTGAGTCTCACGAGAGAGCTCATTGCGGCGCCGCAGCCAAGCTTCTGTCCCAAATCATGGCATATTGTCCTGACATAGGTCCCGCGGCTGCAGGTGACGTCGAAGGAAAGTTCGCCCTTCTCTCTGTCGTAAGCCAAAAGCTCCGTACCGTGAATGGTAATGGTCCTTGCTTCAACTTCAACAGCCTTTCCGGCTCTGGCATATTCGTACAGCTTCTTGCCATTGATCTTTATGGCGCTGTAAGCAGGAGGGATCTGCTGAATATCTCCGCAGAATGAGGCAAGAACGTCACGGACCCGGTCCTGAGAAGGCCAGGCGCCCTGCTCTTTTACATCTTCGACCGGAGTTCCCCAAATGTCCTGGGTATCGGTAACGAGACCAAGCTTGCAGCCTGCGCGATAGGTCTTCGGACCGAAATCCATGTACTCAATAAGTCTGGTAGCCTTGCCCACACAAACGGGAAGAACACCTGTTGCGTTGGGATCCAAAGTTCCTGTATGGCCTACCTTTTTTGTTTTGCAGATACCGCGTATGACGGCACAGCAGTCCATGCTGGTCCAGCCGGCGGGCTTGTTCAATACGATTATTCCGTCCATCTTGCAAGTTCTTTCTCGATTTCAGGCTTAAGCTGAGCGATAGCCTCTTCAAGACTGCACCTGAAGGTTGCGCCGGAAGCCTTTAAATGTCCTCCGCCGCCGAAAACTGCGCAGATAGCGTTGACGTTGGCGTACATTTTGGATCTGGTGCTGAGCTTGAAGCTTCCATCTTCTTTTTCCTTGATAAAAGCTGCAATTTCAACGCCTTCAACACTGCGAAGGCGATCTATGCAGGTATCTGCAAGAGATATATCCGCACCAAGTTCTTCAAAATCTTTAAGAGTACACCAGGAGATGCAGGCCTTTCCGTCTGCAAATCGTTCCATGCGGTCCATAGCAAGAGCTTCAAGACGAAGCTGAGCTTCCGGATAACTCTCGTAGATCTTTGTGCAGATACCGTTATGATCTATTCCCCGGGCGAAAAGTCTTGCCACGCATCCGTGAGCCCTTCCATCAGTATTGGAGAACTTAAAGCATCCGGTATCAGTCATGATACCTATGTAAAGATCCTCAGCCACATCCTTGTCCATAAGGCAAAGACCTTTGGCCATTTCCATTTCTTCGATCAGTTCCTGAACGAGAACAGCAGCGGCAGCAGCGGAAGGATCACGTCTCTCGGAGTCTGCAAAACCGCAATCTTCTGAAGTGTGGTGATGGTGGTCTATGCAAATGCTGACAGCAGCCCTTCTGAATTCCTCAACTCTGTTTTCAAGCCTCTTATCCTGGCCGATATCAACGGCAGCGGCAAGATCATAAGCAGGAGATCCCTGAACTCTGTATTCTTCAACGTTCAGGAAAAAGCTCCCGTCATCCATAAACTGCAGGAAACGGGGCGCCTTGTCTTCAACCATGATATGGGCGTCAATTCCCAGTTTTCTCATAACACGACAAAGCGCCATGGTACTTCCCATGGCGTCTCCGTCCATATTCGCGTGAGTAAAGAGCATAGCGCTCTTTGCTGCGGCAATTTTAGAAATTATATCGGTAAAATTCATTTTAGAAATCGTCTTCCTGAACTTCTTCTTCAGGTTCAGCAGGCTTGATGTCAAGGCTGTCAAGGACCTTGTCCATATGAGCGCCGTACTCAAGGGAATTGTCAAACTTGAAGATCAGATCCGGTACATAGCGGACCTTGACTCTCTTGTTGATCTCGCCTCTGATAAAGGGCTTTGCTCTTTCGAAGGCCTTAAGTATCTCCGTTCTTTCCTCTTCGGAATAAAGTTTTCCGGGAGTATAAGACAGTGCGCTGACAAAGACATCGGCATAGCTTCCGTCTCTGGTAACGTCCACTCCGCTGACGCAGATCATTGCGCCGAAGGCGGGGTCTTTAAGATCTCCGGAGATGAGAAGCTCGCTTATGGTCTTTCTGATTTCTTCACCGAGTCTTTCGGGTCTGTGTCCTTTTCCCATTAGTCTCTCTTTACCTCTTCCATCTTGAAGGCTTCAATTACGTCGCCTTCCTTAATGTCATTGTACTTTTCGATGCCGATACCGCATTCAAAGCCTGCGGCAACTTCTCTGGCGTCATCCTTGAAACGTTTGAGGGAAGAAATAACGCCTTCGTGGATAATGACGCCGTCACGGAGCAGACGGACCTGTGCGTTTCTTGCTACCTTACCTTCGGTAACGTATGCACCGGCAATAACACCGACATTGGGAACCTTGAAGGTGGTTCTGACTTCTATCTTGCCCATGATGACTTCCTTGAATTCAGGATCCAGCATACCCTTCATAGCGGCTTCGATATCGTCAATGATCTCGTAAATTATGCGGTAGCAGCGGATCTCAACGTCCTTGGCGTCTGCTGCAGCCTGAACGGCGGAGCTGGGACGTACGTTGAAGCCGATGATGACTGCGTTGGAGGTTTCTGCCAGAGTGACGTCGGACTCATTGATGGCACCGACACCGCTGTGAACGACCTTAACGCGGACGTTTTCGTTCTGCAGCTTTTCAAGAGACTGTTCAAGAGCACCTACGGAGCCCTGTACGTCTGCCTTGATAATGAGGTTCAGGTCCTTGGTCTCGCCTTCTTCCAGCTGGCTGAAGAGCTTTTCCAGGCTCATGCTGCTGTTTTTCGCAAGAACTTCCTGACGGAGCTTTTCTCTGCGTCTTTCGGCGATTTCACGTGCTGTCTTATCGTCGCTGACTGCATAGAATTCGTCGCCTGCTTCGGGAACTTCTGCAAGACCGGTGATCTCAACTGCTCTGGAGGGTCCTACCTTGCGGATGGGATTGCCTCTCCAGTCTGTCATTACACGGATACGGCCGGCTGCGGTACCTGCAACGATGGAGGAACCTGCAGAAAGAGAACCGTTGGTAACGAGGAGTGTTGCAACAGGACCTCTGGTCTTGTCCAGTCTTGCTTCGATGACATTGCCCTGAGCAAGTCTGTTGGGGTTAGCCTTCAGTTCAAGCATTTCTGCCTGGAGAAGGATCATTTCAAGAAGGTTGGTAATGCCCATACCGGTCTTTGCGGAAACGGGAACGGCAATGGTGGTCCCGCCCCAGTCTTCGACCAGAATGTCGTGTTCGGACAGTTCGGTCTTGACGCGGTCGGGATTTGCAGAGGGTTTATCCATCTTGTTGATAGCAACGATGATGGGAACGCCTGCGGCCTTGGCATGGCTGATGGATTCAATGGTCTGGGGCATGACGCCGTCGTCTGCGGCAACGACCAGAACAGCGATATCGGTAACGTAAGCGCCTCTTGCACGCATTGCGGTGAATGCTTCATGGCCCGGAGTATCCAGGAATACGATCTTCTGTCCGTTGATCTCAACTTCGGAAGCACCGATGTGCTGTGTGATTCCTCCTGCTTCGCCAGCAGTTACGTTGGTATTTCTGATAGCATCCAGGAGTGAAGTCTTACCGTGGTCAACGTGACCCATAACGGTAACGACAGGAGGTCTGGGAACAAGCTCAGACTCTCTGTCTTCAGACTTGTCGATACCCTCTTCTGTTTCTTCTTCAACAGCCTTGTTGATGACTACGTTTACACCCAGTTCCATACCGAGGAGAACAGCAGTCTCTTCGTCCAGGTTCTGGTTGATATTTGCCATGATACCCATCTTCATCAGGGCCATAATTGCCTGAGAAGTGGTCTTTTCGATCTGTTCACAGAAACCTGCGACGGTAATGGGGACATTGATGACATAGCTGCCGGGTTCAAGATTTTCAAGTTCGGGATTGACTTCGACGACCTCGGTCTTGTCCTTGTACTTGGCGTGCTTGCCATGTTTTTCCTTGGACAGATCGGTGGGCATTGCATCAAAGCGTGTGTCCTTTCTGTCCTTCTTATCCTTGTCCTTATCCTTGCGGCGCTTATCGTTTGCAGATGCTGCGGGTGCGGTGTAAGCGACGACCTTTCCGTCTCTCTTTTCTCCGCGCTTTGCTCCGTTATCGTTCTTGCGGCGAGGATTATTATCGCTGTTTTCGTCTTTGTTTCCGCCCTTGTTTCCAACGTATTCCTTGGGCTTTCTCTGTTCGGACTTTCCGTCCTTCTTGCCTTCGGGCTTACCGTTTCTGTTGTCTCTGCGGTCGTTGTTCTTCTTTTCGACAGGCTTCTTTTCGACAGGCTTCTTTTCTTCCTTGGGTTCGTCAGCGGCTCTTCTGATGATCTTTACGCCGATACCGGGAGTGTAATCGACGACAGGAGCAGCCTTGGGCTCTTCTTTCTTAGGTTCTTCGGCCTTCTTTTCTTCCTTGACTTCTGCCTTGGGAGCGGTCTTTTCAATTTCAGCAGGCTTCTCTTCAGCCTTTACTTCTTCCTTTACCTCAGCTTTAGTCTCAGGCTTTACTTCAGCCTTTGAAATTATCTTCAGCTGAGGCATCTTTTCGGGTTCGCTCTTCTCGACCTTGACCTCTGTCTTAGGTGCTTCCTTGGTCACAGGAGCAGTCTGTACTTCCGGAGTCTTAACTTCAGCAGCCTCAGCGACCGGAGCGGCAGCAGTCTTTTCTTCTGCTGCAGTTTCGATATTCTGGGGAACAGCAGCCTTCTTCTGAGGCACAGCGTTCTTAGGCATAGGTCTGCCCATAGGAACACTTCTGCCGGCGGATGCAGCAGAGGAAGACTTGGGCATGGGCTTTCCGACAGGGGGAGTCATTCCGGTTCCTGCGGCAGCCTTTGCTGCGGTTTCAGTCTTCTTGGCAGGCTGAGAACTCTTCTTTACCTGAGCCTCGATTACAGAAATATCAGCGGCTTTGATCTGAACCTTAGATGCGGATGCAGACTTGCCGGAGTCTTTCTTTACGCCTGACTTTACGATTTTGGTTTCTTCGGTTTTATTTCCGTGCTCTATGCTGTTTTTTGCAGCGGCAGCTTCCTTATCCGTAAGCTGATCTGCTGCGGAATCGACATCATAACCAAGGCCGACAAGCTTTGTAATAAGTTCGTCCTGGGGCATGTTCAATTCCTTTGCTAATTCACTGATTTTTTTAGGCATTCGTAACACCTCCCGTTGTGTTAGTATCCTGTAACTTCTCAAACTGACGGCGCAGTTCCTCTGCGGCTTCCGCTTTGACCGTGGTCTTCAGATTCCTGCCAAGGGCATTCTTCTTAATTGCCAGTCCTATGCACTCTGTGCCTCTGCAGAGGTAAGCACCTCTTCCGGGGGCTCTGCCCACCGGATCTATTTTGACGTTTCCGTCATCATCAGCCACAATGCGCACCAGTTCCCCTTTGGGTCTGGACTGCATACATCCTATGCACTTGCGCATGGGCACTTTCTTAACAGTCATTGTTATTCACCCATTGCAGCCTGGATCGTTTCGATCATTACTGCGTTGGTTGCTTTCGGATCAAGTTCTATTCCGTTCTCTTCTGCAAATGCAATAAGTTCGGCCTTCTTCATGGACTTGAGAGAAGGAAGTGCGGCAGTTTCTTCATAAGCTTCAACTGCGACATTCTCTTCCTCTGCAGAGACCTGGTGTTCCTTCTTGAGTATGACGGTCTCCCCTTCGGTAAATACTTCTTCCTTTTCACCGGAAGCATAGAACTGAGAGTGGCTCTTGATATCGATCTTCCATCCGCAAAGCTTTGCAGCAAGTCTTACATTCTGGCCTTCCTTACCGATAGCAAGAGAAAGCTGGAAGTCAGGAACGACAACGGTGGCAGACTTTTCGTATTCGTCGATGAGAACCATTTCTGCCTTTGCGGGGGACAGAGCGCTGGAGATCAGCTTGCCGGGTTCTTCGCTCCAGTTGATGATATCGATCTTTTCACCGGAGAGTTCGTCTACGATAGCCTGAACTCTTGCTCCTCTGGTACCTACGCAGGAACCGACAGGATCGACGTTTTCATCGTAAGTGCAGACAGCGATCTTAGTGCGGCTGCCGGCTTCTCTGGAAATACTCTTGATCTCAACTGTACCATCCTGGATCTCGGGGACTTCCAACTCGAAGAGTCTCTTGACAAATCCGGGGTGAGTTCTGGAAAGGAAGATCTGGGGGCCCTTGGTCGAACGCTTAACGTCCATAACGTAGACCTTCAGGCGCTGATTGACTCTGTACTTTTCGCCGGGGATCTGCTCGTTAATGGCAAGGATGCCTTCTGCTCTGCCCATATTTACGAAAACAACATCGTTGCTGATTCTCTGAACAGTACCGTTGACGATCTCGCCCTGACGGCTGATATAGTCGTCAAAGATCATGCCTCGCTCGGTTTCGCGGATTCTCTGAACAACGACCTGCTTTGCAGTCTGAGCAGCGATACGTCCGAAATCTCTCGGAGTGACCATGTACTCAATGACGTCACCCAACTCATATTCGGGGTCGATCTCCTGAGCCTCTTCAAGGCTGGTCTGAGAGAACGGATCCTCAACAACTTCAACGATGTCCCTTCTCATGAAAACATCGATATCGCCGTTTTCGCGGTCAATGCTTACGCGGACATTCTGAGAAGTTCCGTAATTTTTCTTATAAGCGGAAACAAGAGCTGATTCAATGGCATCGATAAGCATATCCTTTGAAATGTGCTTTTCTCTTTCAAGTGCTTCAACTGCCTCAATGAATTCAATATTCATTTTGCTGTTACCTTTCCTTCTAAAATTTATATCAACTAAATTTATTAACAATTTAGAAAACAACTGCCAGATTGATTTTGGCGATTTTTTCTTCAGGCAGAGCAATTTCTTTGCCCTTGGGATCAGTTACCGTAACAACGCCTTCACTGCGTCCTACAAGAACTCCCAGAAGAAGCTTGCTGCCGTCTATTGCCTCATAAAGCTTGATCTCAACCTGTTCTCCTGCAAAGCGTGTAAAATCCTTGTCAGTAATAAGAGGTCTGTCCATACCCGGGGAAGAAACCTCCAGAACGTAATTCTGGGAAATTGGATCTTCTTCGTCCAGCTTATCACTCAGATAGCGGCTGATGAGTTCACAGTCATCTGTTGACATGACACCGTAGCCGCCCTCTTCGAGCTTGTCGATGAAGACACGCAGATACCAGTCACCGGCTTCCTTAACAAATTCGGTGCGGTGGATCTCATAATCCGAAGCATGTTCAAATTCTGCCATCCACTGCTCAATATATTCGGCAATCTTCTTCTTTGCCAATTTTGTCACCTCATAAACGAAAGAGTGACCTGATGGCCACTCTTGAGAAATAACGTATTAACACAAAGTATTATAACAATACATTTGCAAGTAATGCAAGTAAAAATTACAAAAATAAGAAAAAAACTGAAACTAAAGCATGGAGTTGATCTCCGCAATGAGTTCTGAGCATATGCATTCTTCAGGAACTTTACGAAGTATCTCGCCTCTTTTGATAATAAGGCCTTCACCCTTTCCGCAGGCAACGCCGATGTCAGAGTTCTTTGCTTCTCCCGGTCCGTTGACAGCACAGCCCATTACGCTTACACGCAGGCTTCTGCCCTCCCTTTCCAATCTTTCGGAAAGAGGCGCAAGCTGCTGTTCCACTTTGGCTGCAATTTCAGGAAGTTTTACTCTTGTCCTCCCGCAGGTGGGACAGGAAACGAAATCTATGCCTCCCTTTCTCGCTCCCACAGCCTTGAGTATCTTCTTGGCAAGAAGGACCTCACGGACAGGATCACCGGTAAGAGATACACGCATGGTATCTCCTATACCATCAAGTATCAGAGCACCAAGGGCAGCCGTTGACTTGATCTCAGCCATTTGGCCCACACCGGCTTCTGTAAGACCGATGTGAACGGGAAGATCACATTTTTCAACCAGCAACCTGTGAGCCTTATGGTTCATGGCAACGTCAGCTGATTTAAGGGAAACTACGATATCTTCAAACCCAAAACTTCTGGCGTAAGCAACGGCGTTCAAAGCGCTTTCAGCAAGGCCTTCAGCAGTAACTCCGCCGTACTTTGCAATAATGTCCTTTTCAACAGATCCGGAGTTGACACCGATTCTGATGGGAATACCGCAGGCCTTGGCGTGGTCGAGGACCGCAGCCACCTTTTCATCTGAGCCTATATTACCAGGATTGATGCGTACTTTATCAGCGCCGTTGTCCATAGCGGCAATGGCCATTTTATAATCGAAATGAATATCCGCGACCATGGGAAGCGGGCTCTTTTTACGAATGACGCCGAAGGCAATGGCGGCCTCCATGTCGGGAACTGTGCAGCGGACGATCTGGCATCCGGCTTCAGCAAGGCTCATTATCTGCCTGTACGTTCCTTCGACATCACGGGTATCTGTATTAGTCATTGACTGAATGCTTATGGGAGCTCCGCCGCCAATGGGCACATTCCCGCACATTACTTGTTTTTTACTCATTCAACTTCCTCTGAATATGCTATTTCAGAATAAACGTAAAGGTATCTTTAAAAAGAAGAAATATCATCAGTATCATAAGAAGGATAAATCCTATGGCATTTACTATGGCCTCAGCCTTGTCTCCGATCTTGTCGTGGGTGATCTTTCGAAGAAGTACAAGAAGAATACGTCCTCCGTCAAGAGCCGGGAACGGCAGCATGTTTACAATAGCAAGATTGAAGCTGATTATACCCATAAGATAAATCACGTTGATGAGTCCGTTGGTCTTGGCCTGCTCGCTTACAACGGCCATTATACCCACAACGCCGACCACATCTTCCGAATTGGTGCGGCCTTTAAACAGGTTGACCAAAAACTCTTTCATGGAAACGAACATACTTCCGCAAGCGGCGAGGGATTCCTTTATACTCATAGGAACGGAGTGAACGATCTTGGTGGTGACCCCCATAATGTACCTTCCGGCCTCTTCGTTATAATCGGGAACAAGTTCTACAGGGAACTGGTACTTCCCTTTCTCCGAAGATTTTCTTTCAAGAATGACCTGTATAGAGCCATCTCCGTCATAGGAAGATGTAGACGCAATTACGTCATTCCAAGAAAGGACTTCTTTACCGTTAATGGCAACGATGCGGTCGTCGGCCAAAATCCCGGCGGCAGCAGCGGGAGAACCGTCGCTGACTTCACCGACGTAACTTGTCGTACTTCCAATAGAAGTGAAAATTATTGTCAGAATGATCAGTCCCATTACGACGTTCATTACAGAACCCATAATGAGGATAAGTATCTTGGACCAGGCGGGCTGATTGGCAAAGGAGCGCATATCTTCTTTGTTTTCGTCCCCGTCTTCTCCCTCAAGTTTGCAGAAGCCTCCAATGGGAATGGCTCTCAGAGAATACTGAGTTTCGCCCTTCTGACTGTGCCAGAGCAGCGGTCCCATGCCCATGGAAAATTCAAGGACCTTAACACCGAGTCTTTTTGCGGCGATAAAATGACCGAATTCATGTCCTATTACCAAAAGGCAAAAGAACAGTATGGCAATTATTACTCCGATAACTGAAATAGACATATTTTTCCCCTGTTAAATATGATTTAGACCTGAATATCCCTTCTTGTCTGACGTTCTACCTCAAGGATATCGTCAACACAGGCGATCTCAACAGCTTTGTGACGCTGAAGAGCAGAATCGACCACGTCGGCGATCTGTCCGAAGCTTATGCGGTCGGCAAGAAAAGCGGCAACAGCCTCTTCGTTGGCAGCGTTGAGAACTATGGGATATGATGCGCCTGCAGCAATGGCATCGTAGGCCAGCTTAAGGCAGGTAAAAGCTCTAAGATCGGGCTTTTCAAAACTGAGAGTTCCAAGTTCGAAAAGATCGAGACTCTTGGAAACCTTATCAAGTCTTTCAGGCCAGCTTAAAGCGTAGGCAATAGGTACCTTCATGTCGGGACAGCCTAACTGCCCTATTATGGCACCATCTTCGAACTCAACGGCAGAATGGAGAGCAGACTGAGGATGGACAAGGACCTGAATGTCCTTGGGATCAACGCCGAAAAGCCATGAAGCTTCAATGACTTCCAGGCCTTTGTTCATCATTGTTGCAGAATCGACGGTGATCTTTGCACCCATCTTCCAGCGAGGATGATTGAGAGCCTGCTCCTTGGTAACGGAAAGCATCTGCTCACGTGTATAGCCTCTGAAAGGACCTCCGGAAGCAGTAAGCAGTATCTTTTTTATTCGATTATTCTCATTCCCCTGAAGGCTCTGGAATATTGCGGAATGCTCGCTGTCCACGGGCAGGAAATTTACTCCTGTCTTCCTGACGGCATCCATTATTATGGAACCGCCGGCAACGAGAGTTTCTTTATTGGCAAAGGCAATATCCTTTCCCGCCATAATTGCCTCATAGGTGGGACGTATGCCCATCATGCCCAAAAGTGAGTTAATTACAACATCTGCGCCGCTGTTGACGGCGCAGGAAGTTATACCATTTATTCCGAAGGAAAATTCGGTTTTGGGGAATTCGGCAGAAAGAATCCTGCAGTCTTCTTCAGAAGAAACGGCGGCAAAAGCAGGCTTGAACTCTGCCAGCTGCTTTCTGAAAAGTTCTATGTTCTTTCCGCAGGTCAGCGCAGTTACGCTGAACCTTTCAGAATGAGTCCTGACAACGTCAAGACTCTGAGTCCCTATTGACCCGGTAGATCCGAGTACGGCTATCTTTTTCATCTTACTTTACAAAAAGGACCATGAAGTAGTAAACGAGAGGCGCGGCAAACATTACGCTGTCAAAGCGATCCATAATTCCGCCGTGACCGGGGATGAGCTTGCTGTAGTCCTTAACGCCCAGCTTTCTTTTGAAAACGGAAGCGGCCAGGTCGCCCATCTGAGCGGCAACTGAACCGAGAAGACCGATAAAGAGGCATGCAACTGCGTTGCCTTTGCCGAAAACAAGTCCGAAAATGAAACAGAGAACAGCGCTTGCGAGGATCCCTGCAATAGAACCTTCAACGGTTTTCTTGGGAGAGATGTCCGGGCAGAGCTTGTTCTTTCCGAAATATGTTCCGGCAAAATATGCAGCGGTATCGGTACCGAAGGCTGCAAGGAAAATGAGCCAGGTAAAGTGGCCGAAGCCCTCAACTCTGCTGACCATAACTATATGGCTGAGTGCAAAAGCAGGATAAAGGGCACCGAGAGAAGTGATTATACCGGCAGTCATATCATGATCCTTGCCGAGAATGGTCCTTGCAAATCCGACAAACAGTGTAAAACCTATCCAGATCATCATCAGGTCCTGGGACGCGGGAGTGTCCTTTCCTATGAACTTGTCCATGATAATGACAGCATAAAGCAGTACAATGCAGGCAATTCCGCTGATCTTATTGATCTTCAGACCGGCTTTTTCGAAAACGCTGTAAAACTCCCATGCAGCGGCAATGCTTACAGCTGCAACTGCAATGAGAAGCGGCCAGCTGCCGACGATAAGGAGAATGAGCAGCGGCAGCATGATCAATGCTGATTTCACTCTTGTGGTTAACATTTGACACCTCCGAATCTTCTGTCCCTTCCCTGGAATTCTTCAATGGCCTTTTCGTACTCCTGCGGAGTAAAGTCAGGCCAGTAGAGCCTGGTCACGACCAGTTCGCTGTATGCGCTCTGCCAGGTAAGGAAATTTGACAACCTGTATTCGCCTCCGGTGCGAATGATCAGGTCCGGGTCCGGCATACCGCCGGTATAAAGGGTTTCGGAAAACATATCTTCTGTTATGCCAGCAGGATCAAGTTCACCCTTTGCGGCTTTCTCTGCAAGTGCCTTTGCGCTGCGGACTATTTCGGCTCTTCCGCCGTAGTTCAGTGCAATATTAAACACCAGTCCTGTGTTGTTTTCCGTAGTATTCAGTGCTTTTTTTATGGAGTTTCTGGCGTCTTCGGGGACCGCGCTCCAGTCACCTATGATGTTGACACGTACGTTATTGCGGTTGAGCTCGTCAAGTTCACTGGCAACGTAAAGCACCAGAAGCTTGAATATTCCGCTGACTTCCTCCAGAGAACGCTTCCAGTTCTCCGTTGAAAAGGCATATACAGTCAGGTACTTGACCCCGAGAATATCGGAATGCTTGACGATTTCTCTCAGCGCTTCCATTCCGGCCCTGTGTCCCTGAACACGTACCATACCCCTTTCCTTTGCCCATCTGCCGTTGCCGTCCATTATTATTGCAACGTGGGCGGGTATCCTGCTTTTATCAAGCATATTAGATCTCCATCAGTTCCTTTTCTTTTGCGGAGATCATGGTATCAATATCCTTGATGCCCTTGTCGGTCATCTTCTGGATCTCGTCAAGGGAGCTCTTGAGATCGTCTTCAGTGATCTGTGAAGCCTTTTCTTCCTTCTTCAGCTGGTCGTTGGCGTCGCGGCGGACATTTCTGACTGCGACCTTGGCGTCTTCGCCCATCTTCTTGATGACCTTGGTCAGTTCTTTTCTGCGTTCCTCGGTAACTACGGGAATGACGAGACGGATGTTCTTGCCGTCGTTGCTGGGGTTGATGCCAAGGCTGGAAGCCAGAATCGACTTTTCGATGAGCTTGACGGTGGAAGGATCAAAGGGAGTGATCATAAGGGTTCTTGCATCGGGAACACTGATGTTTGCAATGTTCTTAATGGGGCATGCAGTCCCGTAATAATCAACGGTAATCTGGTCCAGGAGAGCTGCGTTGGCTCTGCCTGCTCTTACGCTGTTAAGTTCTTCCTTCAGGACGCTGAGGGTCTTAGTGATTTTTTCTTCGTAAAATGCTTTTTCCATGGTGTCCTCCTATTTGACGATAGTTCCGATTTCTTCTCCCATGCAGGCTCTGTAAATGCCGTTGGGTTCTGCCACGCCGAAAACGTGGATCATGATGTTGTTGTCTCTGCACATTGCTGCGGCAGTTGAATCCATCACCTGAAGGTTCTGTTCAAGAACCTGGGTATGGGTAAGGGTCTTGTATTTCTTGGCGTTGGGATTCTTCTCCGGGTCGCTGTCATAGACTGCATCGACCTTCTTTGCAAGGAGAATAACGTCTGCGCCAATTTCAGCAGCTCTGAGAGCTGTTGTTGTATCGGTGCTGAAGAAAGGACTTCCGGTACCTGCGCCGAAGATAACGACTGTGCCCTCTTCCAGAAGCTTGAGCGCTTTCTTATTGTTATAGGGTTCTGCGATCTGAGTCATTTCAATGGCTGTCTGAATACAGACAGGAATGCCGGCTGCCTCAAAAGCGGAACGCAGAGCAAGAGCGTTCATGCAGGTCGCCAACATGCCGATATAGTCTGCTGTGGGACGGTCCATGTTCTGGCTGGTTCTGCCTCTCCAGAAATTGCCGCCGCCTACGACCATGGCGACCTGTACGCCCATGTCTACCAGCTGCTTAACGTCTGCGGCCACCTTATCAAGCATGGCCTGCTCAATACCCTTGCGGCTTTCACCTGCAAGGGCTTCACCGCTTACTTTAAGAATAACGCGTTTATACTTAGGTTCCATAAGATCCTCCTGATTCTCATAAATATACAAAGTTAGTATAGCATACAAGTTCTTGTATTTCCACAATAATTTATACACTATCAATAACGGTTTATATTATCCTGTCGTGACATCATATTTATTGACAAAATATGATTCAGTGATATAATACTCACCGTAACAGGGGTGCCGCCAAGCGGCTGAGATTATACTCTTTGACCTGATCCGGACAATGCCGGCGTAGGGAGAATATGAATCGACAGTGCATGCCCGTTATTTACGGGCTTTTTTATTTGCACAACACCCAATCAACTGAATATATGAGGTATAAAACATGAGAAACAGCAAAGTCAGAATACTGTGCGAATGCGCAGTACTGGTAGCAATGGGAACTGCCCTTGCCCAGGTCAAACTGTTCAGGATGCCCAGCGGCGGATCAGTAACTCTCTGCTCCATGCTCCCCTTCCTGATGATCGCTTACAGACACGGAACCAAATGGGGCGTACTTGCGGGAGCCGCTAATGTGCTTCTGCAGATCGCTCTCGGCGGGATCTACACCCCGCCTGCAGGAACCTTCATTGCACTGGTCGGCGAAGTAATACTTGACTACGTCATCGCCTATCTGTGCCTGGGCTTCTCCGAATTCTTCGCTAAGCCCTTCGGAAAGGATAAACGCCTTGCAGGAGTAATGGTAAGCAGCTTCATCTGCTGCCTGATCCGCTTCCTCTCCGCCTTCCTTTCCGGCTTCCTCATCTGGGGTTCCATCACTGAAGACGGTTTCTCCGCAGTTATCTACTCACTCACTTACAACGGAAGCTACATGCTCCCGGAAACAGCACTCACCCTGCTGGTAACCTTCTTCCTCTGCAAAGCAGCACCCAAGCTCTACGCAAGACAGAAGTAAATCGCAAAAGAAAAACCCGGGTCCGAAGACCCGGGTTTTTTATTGTCAGTAATTCCTGAACTACTTTTCGTTCTTGATGCCTGCGAAGTATTCCTTTGCCAGCTTGATGACAACGGGAGACAGTGCAAGCAGTGCTACGAGGTTGGGGATTGCCATGAGACCGTTGAGGGTGTCTGCAATGTCCCATACCAGGTTCAGCTCGGTAACAGCGCCGAGAACGACTACGAGGCAGAACAGGATTTCGTAGGGCTTGATGGCCTTGGGTCCGAGGACGTATTCGCAGCAGCGAACGCCGTAGAGAGCCCAGCCGAGAATGGTGGAAGTTGCGAAGCAGATGAGACCGACAGCAAGGATGATGGAGCCAGCCTTTTCGCCGAAGACGGTGCCGAAGCCCTTGATAGCGGTGGAAGCACCGGCCATGGTGGAATCACCGGCATACTGATAGCCCATGCCGGAGGTCAGAACTACGAAGGAGGTCAGGGAGCATACAACGATGGTGTCCATGAAGACTTCGAAGATACCGTAGAGACCCTGCTTTACGGGGTTGGTTTCAGAGGAAGCAGCGTGTGCGATAGGAGCAGAGCCGAGACCTGCTTCATTGGAGAAGACACCGCGGCCAACACCCTTGGTGATGGCGGTCTTCATTGCAACGCCAGCCCAGCCGCCTGCGACTGCTGCGGGGTTGAATGCACCCTTGAAGATGTCGCCGATGACGCCGGGGAGTGCCTTGATTCTGACGATAACAACGATCAGAGCGCAGATAATGTAAACTGCAGCCATGAAGGGAACGAGCTTTTCGGTAACGGAACCGATTCTCTTGACGCCGCCGATGAGGGTGAATGCAGCGAAGACTGCAACAACGATACCGGTGATAAGAGCAATGGTGAATTCCTTGCCGTTTGCGCCGAATGCGGAAGCTACGGAGTTGACGGAAGTAGCGATGGAGTTGATCTGGGTCATATTGCCGATACCGAATGCTGCGAGAGCACCGAATACAGCGAAGACACCGCCCATCCAGGCCCACTTCTTGCCGAGGCCGTTCTTGATGTAGTACATAGGTCCGCCGACCCAGTCGCCCTGTTCGTTTCTTTCACGATACTTGATGGCGAGGGTAACTTCTGCGAACTTGGTGCACATTCCGAACAGTGCGGAAACCCACATCCAGAAAACAGCACCGGGGCCGCCGATGATGATAGCGCCGGTTACGCCGGCGATATTACCGGTACCGACGGTGGAAGCGAGTGCGGTAGATACAGCCTGGAACGGAGTGATTTCACCTTCGCCAGCTTCGGTCTTCTGGAAGATCTTACCAAGAGTGTTCTTCAGAGCGTGACCAAGATGGCAGAACTGAGGGAAACCGATGCGGATACTGAAGTATACGCCGGTACCGACCAGGAGGCAGAGCATGATGGGGCCCCATACGAAGCCGTTAATCGCACTATTAATTTTTACGATTGCGTCCATATTATTCTCCTCTCTTAAAGAAATAATGGAAATGAAATAATTACGTGCAGGGATATAATCCTTGCGTTAAGATTTTATCAAGATTTTGTGTTTATTGCAATAGGAATTGTAAAGAAAATACAATTATAAAAATACCGCGCTGAATGCGCGGTATATAGATCATTTAGTATAGTTTCTTATTTCTTCCTCAATATCTTCCACATATCCGAGGAATTCACGGGCCGGGATTCTCATGCCGCCGTGTCCGAGAATGCTTATCTGCTCAAGTTGATCAGAGGTAGCGACCATGACTTTACTCCCCTTTGGAAGTTGAGCTACACTTCGCTCAATAAAACGGTCGGCAGTTTCTCCTTCTTTTGTATATACTACCTTCAGATCTCCGTATTTTTCTGCCTTTTCAAGAGCTCCGATAACTTTATATGCGTCAAATACCAGTGTCACGTCATACTCAGTATATGCCTGATAATTGGCTATGCGGTCAATAAGGCGCATGCGGGCAAAGCGCAGCCCTTCTCCCGCCAGACGCTTCAGTTCGTCCCAGGAAAAGATCATATTGTATCCGTCAATGAAAAGATAAGTCGGACCTGAGGATGATTCATCTTTTACGAGAGCCCTTTTTTTTGCGTGAGCGGAAACGGAAATACCCTGCTTGCTCCGTCCTGCCATGGGATCTGACATAGGACGTATCTGGGATTCACGAATTTTCCCGTAGGTCTTTTCGAATATTCGCATGAGTTCTTCATCACTGGCTTCTGAAGAAGACGAGCGGGAAACCGCAGAAGAAATATTGGTCTCGCTGACTGAAGATACCGATCTTGCGATCTTCAGCGCAGGCAGATGCATATAGTCAAAGACCTTATCCCAGCTGACAAGTTCGCCGGAGCCATGACTGCAGAATACAGAATTGGGAGAATTCTCAAGGTCCGCAAGAGGATCATAAGCAAACTGCCTGACCAGTTCTTCCTGATTGCTGCAAGGTCTGTAGCCGGCATAACTCAAGGAAAGACGGGCTTTTCCATGGGTGAAGCTTATGAGTTTCTCCTGATAGCTGCGCATGGCGGCGACGGGTATCAGACCTGTGAGAGCCGCTGCATCGCTGCCTATTTCGGGGGGATCAAGACGTGCTCCAAGATTCTGCAGATCCGTCATAGCACGGCCTGAAAGATCAGTTGGGATATCCAGCTGAATGCTGTACCAGGGTTCCAGAAGAACAGACTTGGCCTGCATAAGCCCCTGACGAACGGCCCTGTAAGTAGCCTGACGGAAGTCTCCGCCCTCAGTGTGCTTCAAGTGATTGCGTCCGTTGACAAGAGTGATCCTTATATCGGTCAAAGGCGAACCGGTCAGCACGCCGAGATGAGTCTTTTCCGCAATATGAGTAAGTATGAGACGCTGCCAGTTCAGGTCAAGTTCGTCGGTACTCAAGGTACTGCCTATGGTAACACCGCTGCCTCTCTCACCGGGCTCCATAAGAAGATGGACTTCAGCATAGTGCCGCAGCGGTTCGTAGTGTCCTACGCCTTCGACAGTGTTGGCAATGGTCTCCATATATATGATTGTGCCCTGATCAAAGCCGCATTCTAGACCATAG
This sequence comes from Clostridia bacterium, assembly GCA_024402995.1. Classification (GTDB taxonomy): domain Bacteria; phylum Bacillota; class Clostridia; order Peptostreptococcales; family Anaerovoracaceae; genus JAKSSR01. The sequence goes on from JAKSSR010000009.1 coordinate 23,886, forward strand.
CGGTCTTTAAGTATCTGACGGAGAATTTCAAGCTGGATCTCTCCCATAATGCGAACGTTAATCTTGCGGTGACGTTCGTCATAGTCCACGTGAAGAGAACTTTCCTCTTCCTCAAGCTTGCGGAATATGGCAAGAGCTTTGGTTATATCGGCACCTTCGGGAAGTATGACGGAATAACTGAGAACAGGCTCACTGACCAAAGCCTCCTGCTTTGCTTCAAAGCCCAGCCCCTGGCCCGCATAGGTATCTGTAAGGCCGCATATCTGGCAGATCTCGCCCTTTCTGACCTCTGACACATTCTTGTACTTTGCGCCGGAATAAATGCGCAGATCGTTGATTTTCTGGTCATTTCCGCCTATGGACAGACTGTCTTTCAGACGCATGCAACCTCCCGTAACGCGAAGATGAGTAAGACGTCTGCCCTTTTCATCCTGCGAGATCTTAAAGACTCTGGCGCCGAATTCTTCAGGGAAAGTCTTCTCAACTGCGTATCTGGCAAGAGCTCTCAGCAGTTCCTCAACGCCCTTAAGCTTGAGGGCTGAACCGCTGTAAACAGGGAAGACCGAGCCTCTTGCAACAGCCTCTGCCAAATGCTCTCTGGAAATCTTGCCGCTCTTAATGTATTCATCGAGCAGACTGCTGTCCTGAAGGGCAACTCCCTCAAAAAACTCCTCATCCTGAACTTCAAAATCAAGACATCCGTCGGAAAGCTGAGCGCTTAGCTGCTGAAGAACGGCCCTTTTATCAGCACCGACCTGGTCCATCTTATTTATGAAGATAAACGTTGGGATGTTATAACGTCTTAGCAGGTTCCAGAGAGTTTTTGTGTGGCTCTGGACTCCGTCGGCAGCGCTTACAACAAGGACAGCGTAGTCCAGAACGCTGAAGGTGCGCTCTGTTTCCGCCGAAAAGTCAGCATGTCCCGGAGTGTCTACCAGGGTGAACTGGATTCCCGGGAGGCTTATAATGGCCTGTTTCGCAAAAATGGTGATGCCCCTTTGCTTCTCAATGGAGTCCGTATCCAGGAAAGCGTCACCGTGGTCCACACGGCCCACTTTTTTTATTTCACCTGCGGCAAACAAAAGCGCCTCGGAAAGGGTTGTCTTTCCCGAGTCAACATGAGCAACTATTCCCAATGTGATCTTCTTGTCTGCCATGTTAGTTATTATATCACAATACTGACGCGATCAGGGTGAAAAGCAGCGAGCACACGTATGCAATGGCACACTGGAAAACAATGACAACAAAAGCCCACTTAACGCCTAATTCTCTCCTTATGGCGGCAATTGCTGCTACACAAGGTGTGTAGAGGAGGCTGAATACCAGCAGAGCGCCTGCTGCGGCAGGAGTAAGAATGCCGAGAATGGCGCTTCCTGTACCGACGAGAACGTTGAGTGTAGATACAACACTTTCCTTTGCGATAAAACCGGAAATGAGAGCAGTCGAAATGCGCCAGTCTGCAAAACCGAGAGGTTTGAACACGGGAGCAATGGCTCCGGACAGAACAGCAAGAATGCTCTGTGAGGAATCCTGAACCAGTCTGAAGCCGGTATCGAAGCTCTGCATGAACCAAATCAAGATTGACGCAATAAATATTACGGTAAACGCCCTCTGAAGGAAGTCTTTTGCCTTATCCCAGAGAAGCATTATGACGTTCTTTGCTCCGGGCAGCCGATAATTGGGCAGTTCCATGACAAAGGGGACAGCCTCACCTTTGAAAACGGTGCCCTTTGCCACAAGAGCGCAGATAACACCCACAAATATACCCAGTAAATAAAGGCCCAAAGTAATGAGTCCGGCCTTTCCGGGGAAGAAGGCATTGGCAAAGAAACCGTAGACGGGCAGCTTTGCAGTACAGCTCATAAACGGAGTAAGAGCTATAGTAAGCTTACGGTCACGGGCGGAAGGCAAAGTACGGCTTGCCATAACGCCGGGAACAGTGCAGCCGAAGCCGATGAGAAGAGGCACAATGCTTCGTCCTGACAGGCCGATCTTACGAAGAAGCTTGTCGGTAACAAAGGCAACTCTCGCCATATAGCCCGTATCCTCCAGCAAAGACAAGAAGAAGAACAGTACCACTATTATAGGCAGGAAGGACAGAACGCTGCCGACACCTGCAAATATACCGTCTATGACCAGAGAATGAAGGGACGCATCCACATTTGCCAGGGTCATTGCATTATCCACAAGAGCGGTAAATGCGTCGATGCCCCTTTCCAACAGACCCTGAAGCCAGGCACCGATGACATTAAAGGTAAGGAAGAATACCAGCCCCATAATGACCAGGAAGCTGGGGATGGCAGTATATTTTCCGGTCAGGATCTTGTCGATCTTCTCACTGCGTTCTCTTTCCTTGCTGGCGTGGGGCTTTACTACTGCAGCCTTGACCAGTTTCTCAATAAAGGTGAATCTCATGTCAGCAATGGCCGCAGCTCTGTCCATGCCCCTTTCCTCTTCCATCTGGATAATAATGTGCTCCAGCATTTCCTTTTCATTCTGAGTAAGGTGAAGAGCCTCAAGAACTTCCTGATCGCCTTCCACAAGCTTTGTTGCGGCAAATCGAACGGGTATGCCCGCATCGGCGGCATGGTCCTCAACAAGGTGAATAATGGCATGAAGAGCTCTGTGCACTGCAGCTCCTTCGCCGGTGCTGTCGCAAAAGTCAACGCGTCCCGGACGTTCGCGGTATTTGGCAACGTGAAGAGCATGGCGGATAAGTTCGTCAATACCTTCATCTTTTGCTGCGGAAATGGGAACTACGGGAATACCCAGCATGCTTTCCATTTCGTTAATGTAAATGGCTCCGCCGTTTCCCCTGACCTCGTCCATCATGTTAAGGGCAAGGACCATGGGAACGTCCAGTTCTATGAGCTGCAAAGTAAGGTAAAGATTGCGCTCGATATTTGTAGCGTCGGTAATATTTATAATGCCAGTAGGCTTTTCGTCCAGAATAAATCTGCGGGAAACCAGTTCCTCGCTGGTATAGGGAGAAAGAGAATAAATGCCGGGAAGATCTGTAACCACTGTATCTGCGTTTCCGCGGATCGCTCCGTCCTTACGGTCTACGGTAACTCCGGGGAAATTGCCCACGTGCTGGTTGGAGCCTGTAAGCTGGTTGAAAAGCGTAGTCTTTCCGCAGTTCTGGTTGCCGGCAAGAGCAAAGCTTAAAATGCTTCCTTTAGGTAAAGGATTCTCATCGGCCTTGACGTGGTACTTGCCCTCTTCACCGAGCCCCGGGTGTTCCGTATGCTTGCCGAAACGGGCTGCTGCGCCGTGATGTTCGTCGCTGAGAGCGTCGATTTCCTCTATGTCTATTTCCGCTGCATCGGCAATGCGCAGAGTGAGTTCATAACCGTGGATACGAAGCTCCATGGGGTCACCCATGGGAGCGAGTTTTATAACGGTAAGTTCAGCTCCGGGGATAACACCCATATCGAGAAAGTGCTGTCTGAGAGCCCCTTCTCCGCCTACTCTTACTACCCGTCCGCTCTGACCGGGCTGTAATTCCTTGAGAGTCATTATATAAGATCCTTTCAAAACTGAAACAGTAAAATACCGTAAGTTAGCATATACTAACTTACGGTAAATGTCAATAAGTATAAATTATTCGTTTTATTACTTGTTCTTGAGCAGATCTCTGATCTCGGTCAGAAGGGCTTCTTCCTTGGTGGGTTCAGGTTCTGCAGCGGGTTCTTCTGCAGGTGCTTCAGCTGCTGCTTCTGCGGCCTTCTTTGCTTCCATCTTTGCGCGGAACTTGTTCATGGAACGTACAACGAGGAAGATGACAAAGGCGACGATCAGGAAATTGACAATAGCCTGAATGAAGCTGCCGTAGCAGATAGCTGCTTCGGCAACGCCTGCTGCTTCGTCTGCAGGAGTGATGACGATCTTAAGATTATCGAAGTTGATGCCTCCGATAATAGCCCCGATAATAGGCATGACGATGTGGTTGACAAGAGAGTTTACGATAGCGGTAAAGGCGCTGCCGATGATCATGCCGACTGCCAGGTCCATGACGTTGCCGCGGCTGATGAATTCCTTAAACTCTGCGAAAAATCCTTTTTTCTTTTCTGCTGCCATTTATTTCTCCTCACTTACAGGGGCCTGCTGTCCGAGACCCGCTCTCTTTATCTTGCGCGACGCAGTCTTGGGGAACTCCGTCGTTCTGATACGTACTGTGTGGACCTGTTTGTAAATAGGCAGATCCACGTTGATCTTTTCTATTTCCTCCAGGAAGTATTTCTGCATTTCCTGCTTTTCTCTTCCTGCGGCATAGCTGATTTCAGGGTAAATCTCCGCACAGAGCGCTACTTCGTTGCCCTGCTCATCCTTGAGAGAGTAGACGACGATCTCGCTGATCTCGGGAATTACCGCAATGTAGCTTTCGATTTCTTCGGGGTAAACGTTCTTGCCGTTTTTAAGGACAATAAGGTTCTTTTCCCTTCCGGTAATGAAAAGCTTGTCGTCGACGATTTTACCATAGTCTCCGGTATTAAACCACCCATCAGACAGGACTTTCGCCGTTTCTTCCGGATTCTTGTAATATCCCATCATAACAGTGTCGCCCTTGACAAATATTAGGCCCTCACCCTCAGCGTTGGGTTCACGTATTTCTACGTCGATACAGGGGAGCAGGCACCCGACTGAACGGTAGTCGTTGTAGTTGTCCATGTTGGCAGAAACCAGGGGACTGCACTCGGTAATACCGTAGCCGTTGCAAAGGTCGATACCGATACCGTCAAAGAAGGACGCAACGTCGCTTCTGATGGGAGCGCCGCCGCAAACTATCTTCTTGATATTGGTACCGAAAACCGCTCTCAGGTCCTTGAACAGGACCTTGCGCAGATCGATATGCACCTTGCGGAGACCTGCGGAGAATTTCAGCAGCTTTCTGACTGTCTCTGCCTTTCCGGACTTTTCAAGGGTCTTCCAGATCTTCTTATAGAAGTTTTCCACGAAGAGAGGCACAAGCATCACTATGTAAGGATTGTACTTCTTCAGGTTGTCTGCGACAGTTCTCAGATTCTCATTGATGCAGACGGTTGCGCCGTGATGCAGGCAGACGAGAATGTCGCAGGTAGATTCGTAGGTGTGGTTATAGGGAAGAACGGAAAGAGAAATGGGCATAACGCTTGATACCATCATGCCGTAATAGACGCAGCTTCTCAGGTTGTGTCTGCTGAGCATGACGCCCTTTGCCTTTCCCGTAGTTCCTGAAGTGTAAACAATTACGCCAAGGTCTTCATCAACGGGCTTTTCGTCAATATATGCGGTATTGCCCCCTTCAAGAGCCTTACGTCCCATGGCCATAAGCTCCTCGGCGGCCATGAAGCGGCCTTCGGCTGTTTCTTTGGGATCATAGATTATGAACTTTTTGATCCAGGGCATTTTATCTGCGTTTTCACGGAACTTTGCCTCAAAGGATCTTGTTGTAAATACATATTCGGCGTCGGAATGTTCGATTACGTTGATAAGTTCACCGAAGGGAAGTTCCTTATCTGCCGGAATGTATACGTTGTCTGAGCCTAAGACAGTAAGATAAGTGACTATCCAGCTGTAGCAGTTTTCGCCTACCATTGCGATGTGACTGCCGTGGATGCCCATTTCCGTAAGGCCTGTTCCAAGGGCATTGACATCAGCCTGGAATTCCCTGAAGGTCTTAGTTCTGTCTTCTTTCTTTACGGTATATCTATATGCGATCGCATCGGGATTCTTCTCCACCTGCTGTGCGATCATTTCCTTGAAATCTCCAAAAGGTTCAACGGAATGCAGGGGATGTCTTTCATTGTTGGAATATCTCATAATCAGCCTCCTGACTGAGGTCCGACAAGAGTTACTAAAGCTTTCTCAGCAGCAGAGAAAGGGCCAGAGTATCGGCCGCTCCACCGGGACTGAGGTTCTTCTCAATGAGAACCTTGTCCATTTCCGCAAGGCCTTCCTTAAGGCCGTCGGGCCGCAGAAGAAGTCTCCGGGACTCTCTTTGGACGAATGCAAGAGCTTCTTCCCCTCCTCTGTAAAGAAGATTGGAATCGGTAAGCTCTGCCATAATTGAGCATAAAGCTCTGTAAGCATCTGAGACTGCAAGTATTTGTGCCCCTTTGAATGCAAGCGGATAGCCCTTCAGCGCTTCTTCAAGAGCGCGTCCTCCCTTGTGAGTGCCTTCCGACACTCCGCGGAGTTCCTTGCCGCGGGCAAGGCTGACTATTCTCTCCTGAAGCTCTCCGCCTCTCATTGCGCAGGCCCCATAGGCCCCGAGAGTGAGGGCAAAGCTGAATATGGCACCTTTGTGAGTATTGACACCACGGGTCTTATTCAGCATGGCTTTTTCCGCTTCAATTCCTTCGGCAATAAGCTGGTCTATGCAGTCGTCACTGCGCGCACCGATAACGAAGAATCTCCTGAAATGCTCTGACAATACCTCGGCACTGTCAAGGAACATCCCCAGATCCATGTCTTTGTGCGCACCGTTGTTGGCAGAATCCACAAGCCCGGGTTTAGGCGTAAGGCTTGCTTCTTCCTTAAGTGCTTCTACCGCCATTTTTGAAACAATGGCTGACACGTAATCGATTATTAGTCCGTCAGTCACCTCCTTTATTACATCCAAACCGTGAGCCCTGCTCCTTGAGCAAAGAGTCACGGGACCGCCGCATACAATGCAGCGCCTTATTTCGGGTCGGGAAAGCTTAATGCCGTCCGTTCCGATAACGTCAAAATCAAAAAGCCTCTCTTCGACGCCAAGAGCAGTGTCCTTAAGGAACTGAGCAGGAAGATCATAGCACAGCAAGGCGTGAGGTCCGCACTTTCCGCTGCGGACTGTCTTTTTCACAGGCTCTGCGCCGACGGCATTTTCAAAGATCCTAAGACCTTCTTTGAACATGAATTCTATGGCCGGAGTGGATTTAATGTCACCGGCAATATTCATGGAAAGTGAAACAAGAGGAAGACCTGTTTCCTTCAGCATCTCAGCCTGCAGGAAGGCCCTCTCCTCTCTTTCCGCCATCATTTCTGTCAGTTCAACTTTTTCTATGATCATTTATATAACGTAAGTGCGTCGTGGATATTTTCAATAACTATGTGATTTAAGCCTGGTTTCTTTTCTCCGTCCAGAGACCAGTCTATGCTCTTGGGCATAGACAGCTCTATCCTGGAGGAACGCAGATATGTAAACATATAATTGTCCCTGAATTCGCCGGCGGCAACGCCTACGGCAATATCGTTGAGTTCGCCTATGTCCTTGGGATACTTGACCAGCAGTATCTCAAACATACCGTCATGAAGTTCGTCATTGGTTACGGGAATATGGAGAAATCCGGCCATACGCTTGGTGTTGCTTATAGCGCCGAAAATGTACTTGTCTGTAAAAGTTACGTCATCGGTAGTGACAGTGACCTTATGGGGCTTGATGCTTGTAATATCCTTAAGACCTTCCATAAGGTAAGCAAAGTGGCCGAGAACGTTTTTCAGTTCCTGAGGAGCTGAATATGAAGCATTGGTAAAAGCTCCGAAGGAAGCAACATAGTTAAAATAATCGCTTCCGTTGAAAAGGCCCACATCCAGCAGGAAAGGCTTTTCTCTGCATATTCCCTGAGCCGCGACCGCCGGGATCCTGGCAAGTCCCAGGTTGTCGGCAAAGTCATTGGTGCTTCCGGCGGGAATATAGCCAATGGGAATCCCCGATCCGCTGCGAATAACGCCGGTAACCACTTCGTTCATGGTACCGTCACCGCCGCAGCATGCGACCATGTCATAACCGTTTGATGCGGCCTCATAGGCCAGATCTATGGCATGGCCCCTTCTCTGTGTTATCTGGGTTGTCACCTGATATCCTGCCTTGCAGAATTCGTTTACTATGTCGAACATTGCAGTTCTGCTCTTCATGGTACCTGCAACAGGATTTGTTATAAACAAGACCTTTTTCATTGGTTCTCCGTTAATGTAAATATTACGAAAAAAGCGAGCTCCGTAAGGAACCCGCCTTTACTTGTGGTGCGGTATAATGGACTTGAACCATCACGGTGTTACCCATACGGCCCTCAACCGTACGCGTCTGCCAATTCCGCCAATACCGCGTCTCAACAATAAAGAGTATAGCACTGAGCCCTTAGCGTGTCAAGAAGTATTTTCTTTTCAGGGACACTTTTTTAACTCAGCAGAGCAATTGCCAGACACATAATAGGATAGCCTGCGTAAAATACCCTTCTGAGCGCTAAACTGTTAGGACCACGGTCACCATTGTAGCACCAGATTGCCAAAAGCGCAAGAAGCGAAAAGGCCTGTGCCGGCATCTTGTACATATACCCGCCTATTACAGGTGACATAATAAAATCTGAAGCTGCGGAAACCGCTATGAGAGCAAGGCTTACAAACTGCATGAGTTTTGTATATCTTACTCCTGACGCAATGTAGAAAACCATTATAATAGCCGGGCCCATGCGTCCCATATCAAAACCCATACTTGAACCGAGCCAGCCGGCAGCCCAACATGAGAAAACCGCAGTTCCTCCTGTCAAAATGACATTGTCCCATTTTTCGCGGACAGCCCTTACCAGAGACATGCACAGAAATCCGAAATACAGAGTGAACATTATGTTCTGATTTCTGGGGAATGAAATTGCTCTGGCAACCATCAGATTGTACGGTATTTCCGATATGACGGCAAATATGGCAAGCCTGACCGCAAAAAGCTTGCGGTCAGACGTCTTATTAAAGCCTTCTGCAAGAAGGAAAGCAAATATTGGGAACGCAAACCAGTTCAGCTGCATTACCCAATTCTGTCCGGGAATGAGATAGGTCCAGATACAGTCGCATATCATTGCGCAAACGGCAAAGATTCTCAATGCAAGGGAATTTATTCCTTTTTTACCTTCGGTATATAAAATCATTAAAACTGTGTACTGACTTAGAGGATCTGAATACCGCTTTCTTTGCAGGCCTTTCTGGTTGCTTCATCCCATACGGAAGCCTGAACTTCTCCAATGTGAGCGCAGCCCAGAAGCAGCATGCAGAGTCTGCTCTGACCAATGCCGCCGCCGATAGTGTAAGGATATTCACCGGCAAGGAGAGCCTTGTGGTAGTCAAGTTCTCTGCGGTCATCGCAGTTAGCAGCAGTAAGCTGACGGTCAAGTGATTCAGGGGATACACGAATACCCATGGAAGATACTTCAAATGCTGTGCCGAGAGTTTCGTTCCAGACAAGAATGTCGCCGTTGAGTTCCCAGTCGTCATAGTCCGGAGCACGTCCGTCGTGGGGTTCGCCGTTGGTGAGGGGGCCGCCGATCTTGGAGATGAATGCAGTCTTATGTTCCTTGACGTAAAGGTTTTCTCTTTCCTTGGGGGTCTTATCAGGATACATGTCAAGCAGTTCCTGAGAAGTAATGAAGCTAACACTTCTGAGGACAGGAGTGAGAGTCTTAAGGGTGGGATAAAGCTCCCGCATACGTTCATCAGTGTTGCAGATAGCGTTGACGATGGCAGTGACAGTGCTCTTCAGGTACTGTTCGTTGCGGTCGTAAATGCTGATGACCTTTTCCCAGTCCCACTGATCTACATAAACAGAGTGAATGTTATCAAGTTCTTCGTCGCGGCGAATAGCATTCATTTCTGCGTAAATGCCCTTTCCTACGTGGAAATCATAATCGCGAAGAGCCTTGCGCTTCCACTTGGCCAGAGACTGAACGACCTGGCAATAGCTTCCGTCTTCCTTAACTTCAAAATCAACGGGACGTTCAATACCGTTAAGATTATCATTGAGGCCTGAAGCTGCGCTTACAAAAAGCGGAGCGGAAACTCTGCAAATATTAAGGGCGTTGCAAAGTTCTTCTGAAAAAATAGTGTGGATAAGTCCGATAGCCTTCTGGGTATCGTACATTGACAGCTTAGCTGTATAGTTTTCCGGAATAAAAATTTTGCTCATAATGGGCCTCCAAAAATAAAAATGATATTTCATTATATGACTTCCGGGACTTATATTCAAGCAAAAAACAAGAAAAAACAAGACCGATTTTTCGGCCTTGTTTTAGAAAACAATTGATTTATTTCTGCATAAAAGAACTATCTGAGGATGTAATCGCCAAGGCGTTCTTCTGTCTGCTGTGCGTTTCTGATGGCGAACTTTCCGTTCATAATAACATGCTCAACACCGTCGCACTTCTGGAAAGGATTCTCGTAAGTGGCGTTATCATTGAGCTTGTTCCAGTCAAAGACGCAGATATCCGCAACTTTGCCGGCTTCAAGTACGCCGCGGTCTTTAAGGCCTACGTACTGAGCGGGAAGCTGGGTAATACGGTGAACAGCGGTCTCCATGGAGCAGAAGCCATTTTCTCTGGCAAGCTTCAGGAAGCGGGGGAATGTACCGTAGCTTCTGGGATGAGGCAGATCTTCGCTGTACTTGGGATCAAAGGGACGGCAGGAAGCGTCGGAGCCGATAGCCATCATATCCTGAGACAGGAAATACAGAACATCGTCCATCTTCATATTGGTAATGATACTGGTGTCATCCAGACGGCAGCGCAGCATTGCTTCCAACATTCCTTCTGGATTGCTGAGACCCCATGACTTCGCCAGCTGACCTACTGTCTTGCCGCGCATTTCGGGACAATGTCCGTTTTCGCTGGCAATGAAGTACATATCACCGTCTTCGTAATCAGGGAAGCGTTCCTGAAGGCTCTTGAGAATGATGGCCCTCTTCTCAGGGTTTTCTTCGATCATGCGGCAGGCTGCCTCATGGCCGCCATCAAGAGCCCAGTCGGGAAGTCTGTTTGCCAGACCGCTCTGGCAGGCATTGTAGGGATACATATCGCAAGTGATATTGACGCCCTCTTCTCTTGCCTTAAGGAGCATTCCGAAATACTCTTCGGACTTGCCCCAGACAGTCTTATCGCAAAGCTTGAAGTGGGAAATGTGCATGTGACAGTGAGACTCACGTGCGACATCGATCATGTCCTTGAGAGATTCATAAGAGTATTCGCCTTCGTTCTTCATGTGGACGGTGACAATTGCATCGTTTACATAACACAGTTTTGCGAGCCTTACGATTTCTTTATGACCGGCAAATCTGCCGGGCAGATATTCCAGTCCCATGGACATACCCCAGCAGCCCTGGTCAAGAGCCTGCTGAAGCAGGTATTCTTCCAGTTTGATCTCATCTTCCCAGGCTTCTCGCTTGCCCATACCGACGACTCCGCGTCTTATGGCATTGTGGCCGACCAGCTGGATCAGATTGGTGGACATCTTCTGCTCACCCCTTCTCTTGGTTCTGAGCTTATAGAAATCCGGAGCCTGATAGCTGCCCATGGGAGAAAGCTTGCCCTCTTCTCTCAGTCTGTTGACCTTGGTAGTGTCTTCAACATTTCTGGGGAACTGAGAACTGCCGCAGTTGCCTACGATTTCACTGGTAACGCCCTGATAAAGCTTAGCTTCGCACTTGTCATCGACCATGAACCAGGCATCTGAATGTGAGTGCATATCGATAAATCCCGGAGAAACGCATAAGCCTTCTGCATCCAGAACTTCCTTAGCTTCTGCTTCAATATGGGGGGCTATTTCAACGATTTTTCCATCATTAACGGCAACGTCGCCCTTGTAAGAGGGCGACGCTGTTCCATCAATGATCAATCCGTTCTTAATAAGTAAATCGATCATCGTTATTCTTTTTTCCTATTCCTT
>JAKSSR010000090.1 GCA_024402995.1 Clostridia bacterium
GAAATGATCGCTCCCTATCCCCCCGGAATTCCCGTGATTTATCAGGGCGAAAGAATGTCCAAGGAAGTCTGGGACTACATTGAATATTTCCGTCAGAACAAGGGCCATCTCCACGGTCCCGCAGATCCCGATCTGGATACTTTCAGAGTTCTGAAGGAAGAATAGCCTTTGATGCTTTCATAAATAATGCAAGGCACGTAAAAACCGCCGAAAGGAAACGGTTCACAGTTTCCTTTCGGCGGTTTTTCAGTTATTGTGATGCTCTCTTTATTGAGCCGCTTCCGTATTTTTCGAGTATGGCGTCCATAGCCTGATCGGCCTTGCGTGATTTATCCCTCTTTTCATCTTCACCGGGGATAAGGCTCATCTGCTGTATTTCGTCTCTGGTCACGTCGCTTAGAGAAATGTTCAGCAGTCTCAAAGGGGTATGGCCGTCCCAAAGCTCATCGAATAGCGTGCAGGCCACCTTGTATATATCTGTGCTAATATCCGTTGCCACGTCCAGCTTTTTCTGATGAGATCGGTCATGAAAATAATTGTCCCTTATAGTGACGCCTACGCAATAGGCTCTGGCGCCGTCCCTTCTCATCCTTCTGCTGACGTGATCTGCGATTGACAGTAATATGTTTTTCGCATCCGCTGTATTTCTAACGTCTTCTTCAAGTGTAACAGAATGACTGAAGCTTTTTTCATCTTCCCACTCTTCAGTTACAGGACTTTCATCTATGCCGTGAGATGCTCTGTAAGCATATTCTCCAGCCTTATCACCAAGAAGCATCTTAAGACTCAGCTCACTCCTTGCTGCAAGATCACCTATGGTCCTGATATAGTTCTTGCGAAGCTTTTCAGCGCTCTGTTTTCCGACCATAAAGAGTTCTCCCACAGGCAGAGGCCACATCTTTGCAGGAATCTCATCTGCCCAAAGTGTGTGAACTTTGTCGGGCTTTTCAAAATCACTGGCCATTTTGGCAAGGAGCTTGTTGGGGCCTACCCCCACATTGACAGTAAAGCCCAGTTCGCAGAATATTCTGTCCTTCAGTTCGTGGGCTGCAGCCACAGGATCCGGGTAGAAATTCTCCATTCCGGTCATGTCCATAAAGCACTCGTCAATGGAGAATTGCTGGACAGTAGGAGTATATTCCCTGCATATGGTCATGAAGGCCTTGGAACACCGTCTGTAAAGGCCAAAATCGCCCCGTACAACGATTAAACCGGGACATTTGCGTAATGCACTGCTTACGGACTCGCCCGTTGTAATTCCGTATTTTTTTGCCGGTATGGACTTAGCTGAAATAATGCTGGTACGGCTGTTCGGATCACCGCCTATAGCAGACGGGACCAGCCTAAGATCGGGCAGTCCTTCAGCAACCCTCTTCGCCGCTTCCCAAGAAAGAAAAGCACTATTCACATCCACATGAAAAATGACCCTGTTATCCATAGGGTCATTTTATCACATATCAAGCTCAAGAACAAGTGTTCTCTTTATTCTTCAATGATGTAAGGGGGGACCCCGTCGGGGATGGGACAGAGATAACCGTCCTTAGTTCTCTTTTCAAATTCCTTCTTAGCCTCATCAAGGATCTCGGGCTTTTCAAAAATATCAATGGCTGTAGCGCACATGACCTTAGCTGCAAAGAGCATGCCCTTGTCGCCTATTCCGCTGATACCTGAAGAGACTATCTGCCAGGAATGTCCCGGAGCGCAGGAAGGATAGCAGACAGTGTTGATCTGAGCAGTTGGAGTGAGCCAGCTGACGTCGCCCACGTCGGTGGAACCGGCCATGAAATGATTGCCGGTGTAGAGAGGATTGACGAAGTTATTGAGAGCAAGCTCCATATTATTGGTCTTTTCTCTTACAAAAGCTTCGATTTCGGGATCTTCCTGAGCACCGATAGCGGGAACGTAATCGTTCTTATAGGTTGATTTGATCTTCTTTGCCAGCTCCCACTCTTCGTCAGTATATTCGGGGACGGGAATATCGACCATATTGTCGTAGAAAAGCTTCTCAAGAACGTGGTTGGGAACGGTGTTTGCGGAGCCGTCAACAACGATCTTTTCCACATTGGTTTCGGTCATCATGGCGGCGCCTGCGGCGATCTTATCTACTCTTTCCTGAAGAGCGATGACATCGCGGACCTGGCAGGAGCGAACCATATAGAGAACGTCGGCGCTGTCCTGAACAACATTGGGAGAAATCCCCCCGGCGTTGGTTATGGCGTAGTGGATCCTGGCGTCAGTCTTCACGTGTTCGCGAAGGAACTGAACACCTACATTAAGAAGCTCAACGGCATCGAGAGCAGAGCGTCCGTCTTCCGGATCGCCTGCGGCATGGGCAGATTGACCGGTAAACTTGTAGAGTGTCTGAATGGTGGAATTGCAGGTACCGGTCTCAACTTCGTTGGCATCGCCGGGGTGCCAGGTCAGAGCGCAGTCCAGATCCTTCCATACTCCGTCTCTGGCCATGAAGGTCTTGGAGGAGCCGCCCTCCTCACCGGGGCAGCCATAAAAGATGACAGTACCCTGCTTTCCTGTTTCCTCAAGGTACTTCTTTAATGCGACGGCAGCGCCAAAGGATGCGGCACCAAGCATATTATGGCCGCAGCCATGGCCTGCGGCGCCTCTGACGAGAGCTTCTTTATAAGGAACGCAGCCCTTCTGTGACAGGCCTGAGAGAGCGTCAAACTCACCGAGAATACCGATGTAAGGTCTTCCGCTTCCGGCCTTGCCGAGAAAAGCAGTCTCTATGTTGCTCAGATTGGTTTCAACCTGAAAGCCTTCCTTTTTGAGGGCTTCAACGTAGAGAGCCGCGGATTTGTGCTCTTTGAGAGAAAGCTCTGCGTATTCCCAGATCTTATGGGAAATGTCTTCGATTTCAGTACGTTTGGCGTCAAGATAATTGACGGCGTCAGATTTGGTAAACATTGATTCCTCCGAATGTAATTAAAAATGGCCCATGGGACAACGGGCCATTATTTTCTTGATCAATAGAGAACCTTGCTCAGGAATTCCTTGGTTCTGGGATTCTGGGGATGATAGAAAACTTCGTCAGGGCTTCCTTCTTCGGCAATGATGCCGCCGTCCATAAAGAGGACGCGATTGGAGACCTCACGGGCAAAACCCATTTCGTGTGTAACGATGACAGAAGTCATACCGGTCTTGACCAGTCCCTTGATTACGTCCAGAACTTCACCGACCATTTCAGGGTCGAGAGCGGAAGTAGGTTCGTCAAAGAGCATTACGTTGGGCTCCATGGCAAGAGCGCGGACGATGGCAAGTCTCTGCTTCTGACCGCCGGAAAGTCTGGAAGGATGTTCGTCCTTTTTTTCGAGCAGGCCTACGCGGTTAAGAAGTTCGCATGCCATTTCATCAGCTTCTGCCTGAGTCTTTTTCTTGGTAAGAACAGGAGCAAGTGTAATGTTCTGCTGAACGGTCATATTAGGGAAGACGTTAAAATGCTGGAAGACCATTCCCATCTTCTGGCGGTGGATATTGATGTCAACGTCTGCTGCGGTAATATCCACGCCTTCAAACCAGATGTGGCCTTCTTCAGGAGTTTCAAGCATATTTAGGCATCTGAGGAAGGTGGACTTTCCGCCGCCGGAGGGACCGATGATGGAAACTACTTCACCCTTCTCAATGTGTTCGGTAACGCCCTTCAGTACATGAAGAGGCTCTCTTCCTTCGATCTGGAAGCTCTTGTGGAGATTTTCTGTTTTAATCACTGGTACGCAGCCTCCTTTCGAGTTTTCCGATTATGAATGACAGGACCTTGGTAAGTACGTAATAGATGACTGCTACGATGATAAGGCATTCCATAGTCAGGTAAGTAATGCCCTTTACCTTCAGATAACTGGTCATAACTTCTCCGATGAAGAAGGTGGATGCCAGAGAAGTATCCTTGGTGATCATAATAAACTCGTTGCCGAGAGCGGGGAGAATATTCTTGATAGCCTGAGGAAGAATAACATTCTTCATTGCCTGGCTGTAGGTCAGGCCAAGGCTTCTTGCAGCCTCCATTTGTCCTCTGTCAACAGCCTGAATTCCGGAGCGGAAAGCTTCAGACAGATAGCAGCCGCTGTTGATAGCGAACGCAACAGTTACGGCCGCAAATTCGGAGACCTGGAAGGGAAGAAGCTTAGGAACGAGAAAATAGCCGACGTAGATCTGCAGCAGCATAGGGGTGCCGCGGATAATGTCGACGATCGTTGAACAGAATCCCTTAAGGATCTTGACTTTGGACATTCTGCCGAGACAGATGAGTATGCCCAGAATGGTGCCGAAAAATACTGTCAAAGCAGACAGGAGTAAGGTATACCCTACTCCTGTCAGTAAGAAAACTTTCCAGTATTTCGACATGATCATTACTATATTTTTTAACATGTCGATTCTCCGGTAAATATACTATTCGGTGATCTTGTTGCCTTCGTCATCGAAGCCAAGTTCATCGAGGGTGGAAACGCCTGCGTATGCCTTGCTTGCATCATACCAACCGGAATAGAGGTCGTCTGCAAGCGCCTTGCCGAGGAGTTCGTTTACCTTTTCGAGAAGTTCGGTGTTGCCCTTCTGGATAAGGCAGACGTTGTTTTCATACTTGGGATCGACGTCAAAGTCGAAGCCGGTGAAAGCAACTGCATCGGGAGCGGAGGTGATGATAGCTTCGCCGTTGCCGCGTGCAACTGCAAGAGCATCGATGTTGCCGGCCTTGAGAGCTTCGACAGCGGTTCCGATATCTACATAGACGCCGCTGACATCAACGTCAGCCATGGGACCGAAGGTGCTGTTTACGAGAACTTCCTGAAGGGAAGCGCCCTGGTAGCCGATCTTCTTGCCTGCAAAGTCTTCAGCAGTGGTCCACTTGCCTTCATCTTCTTTTCTGCAGATGATGGACTGCTGGGTTTCGTTGTCGCCTGCGATGTAGTAATCGGTGATTTCATAGTTTTCTTCACGGTCTGCGGTCCAGGAGAAACCGGAGATAGCGATGTCAACGTTGCCGCTCTGGACTGCAGCCTGGCAAGCATCAAAGCTCATGGGCTTGAGTTCGAGAGTCATATCGAGGCCGGTAGCCAGATACTTTGCGAGGATGACGTCGAAACCAACGATAGCGTCGGTGCCGTTCTTAGCAAGATCGTAGAATTCCATGGGAGCGAAGTCCGGGGACAGCGCTACGGTGAGAGTACCGCTCTTTCCGTCTGCCTTGTATTCCTTGGCATACTTTTCCCAAGCTGCGCCTTCATTTGATGCGGTTTCAGTTTCGCCGCAAGCAGCAAAGCTGATAAGCATCAGTGCTGCAAGTAAGATTGCAATAAACTTTTTCATTTTTTGTTCCTTTCAATAAATTTTATATAAATATTACATTTATTAACAACAGGTCATATAATATCTCAGACAATATACATTGTCAACCTTTTTTATGCTTATTTTTATGTTTTTTTCATTTTTCTCTGTATAAACCCATATATATTTGCATATTTTTCGTATATATTTATATTATGCACGTTTTACATCTTCAATTGTTTAAAACAAACGAAAAAGGCGCCCTTTCGGACGCCTTTTAGTGAGTGGTTTTAATGCAATTACAGGGTAAGAGCCTTCTTGGGGCAGCCCTTTACGCACAGACCGCAGCCTATGCACTTTTCTTCATCAACAGTCCAAGACTTGCTTGCTCTGTCGACAGTGATAGCACCCTGGGGGCACTTCTTTCCGCAGAGTCCGCAGAATACGCAGGTATCGTTAACTGCGGGGATCTCCTTCTTTTCTTCGAAAGAAAGAACCTTCTTGGGGCACTTGCTGATGCAGATGCCGCACTGGACACACTTGGATTCATCAACAGCCCAGGACTTGCTTGCTCTGTCAACAGTGATAGCACCCTGGGGGCAGTTCTTTGCGCAGAAGCCGCAGTATACGCAGCCGTCTGCACATGTCAGCT
>JAKSSR010000091.1 GCA_024402995.1 Clostridia bacterium
ACCTGAAGAAAATACGCTTTGACAAGGAGTATATTCCGAAAATGCTGCGCGTTGGTATTCCCGCGGGACTTCAAAACTCCATGTACAGCGTCTCCAACATGATAATTCAGGTCGGCGTCAATACTCTCGGCACAGCAACTGTTGCCGGGTGGTCTCTGTCGGGAAAGCTGGAGGGCTTTTACTGGTCTGCTATTTCCGCTGCCGGAACTGCAGTCATGAGCTTTGTAGGGCAGAATTACGGCGCGGGACGCTATGACCGCATCCGTCAATGTGTAAAAAAGGGTCTGATCATTTTCTGCGCTATGACAGTCTGCTTCAGTGTCGCTATCCTTGCCGTGGGCAAA
Source organism: Clostridia bacterium (assembly GCA_024402995.1). Lineage (GTDB taxonomy): Bacteria > Bacillota > Clostridia > Peptostreptococcales > Anaerovoracaceae > JAKSSR01. Next base: position 345 of record JAKSSR010000091.1, read on the forward strand.
AGTGCTTTCGCCTTGTTTACAGATGACATTGAGGTACGTGAGCTTGCCTATTGGGTGTGCAGTTTTTTCGTTCCCTGCTACATACTCTGGTCGGTCAACGAAGTCATGTCCGGTGTTCTCCGCGGGGCTGGAGACGCTATTGTTCCCACCATTATCTGCGGCGCAGGTATTGCCGGATTCCGTGTTATCTGGATCATTTTCATTTTCCCCTTGTTCGGGAATCTTTTGGGGCTTTCTCTCTGCTATCCCATCTCCTGGGTCATTACCATGGTGGGACTGGTTTTGCGCTATAAGAGCGGGAAATGGCTGAAAGATCAACAGCACATTCGCCCTGAAGCGGAATGATCAGTAAGGACTTTAAGTTATGTTTTTTTCGTATTATCATACAGAATCAGGTAATAATCATGAAAAAACTCTTTAAAAACGTTAATGAAAGATGGAAGGAATATGCTCTGGCGGGCTGCATCACTGTGACTGTGCTGGTGTTCCTTCTCAATATCGGGACCATACTTAAGGGCGTGGGAAGCACCTTCAGGCTCTTTTCGCCAGTGTTCCTTGGCGTAGTGATCGCATATGTCCTTAACCCTCTGGCTGTGTTTCTCTGCAAAAAACTCTTCGGAAAGATGAAGAAAGAAAAGGCCGCCTGGGGATTGTCTGTGTTTCTCAGTATCATTATTGTTCTTGGTTTCCTGACTCTCGTTGTTTCCATGCTGATCCCCCAGGTGGCAGGCAACGTTCAGAGTCTTCTGGATAACGCCGAGGGTTACCTTGACAGCCTTATTGCCAAGTATGAGAACCATCCTCTCGTATCCGGCATTATCGGTGAGAACATCAATGATTATCTCATCGGCGAAAACGGGGTTGTCGAAAGGATAGCCGCCTTCATTGCAGGAAATATCAAGACCCTGATCAGCACTGCCTCCAGTTTCGGAGGCAAGGCTGCAAACGTGGCCGTAGGCGTTATCCTGGCCATGTATTTCCTCATTGCCAAGGAGTCTATTAAAAACGCTTTCTCCAGATTCTTTAAATTGATCCTGAGCCCGCTGAAGTTCGTTCGCGGTCAGATCCTCTTCGATAAGTTCAATACCATTTTTTCAAAGTACATCGTATGTGAACTGCTGGATTCCCTTTTCGTCGGCACACTGAATTTCCTGTTTATGATCATCTGCGGCATGCCTAATGCCTTGTTCGTTTCAGTTATCGTTGCCCTGACCAATCTGGCGCCGACCTTCGGTCCCATTGCAGGCGCTGTGTTTGCCTCTTTTATTCTGCTGCTGTCCGCTCCCGGCAAGGTTGTCCTGTTTCTTATTTTTACCGTGGCTCTTCAGATCATGGACGGATATGTGGTCAAGCCCAAGTTCTTCGGTGGTGCCCTTAACGTTCCCGGTGTGCTCATTCTCCTTTCCATTATCATTTGCGGAAAGATCATGGGAGTTCCCGGAATGCTTGTAGCAATTCCCGCCGCGGCTATTTTGGTCTACTGCTACAACGAGGTTTTCATTTCCCGTATGGAGCTGAAGCGAGAGCTGGAAGAGTATAAAAAAGAAATAGGAGATGACAAATAAATGAAGATATTTACTTCTGCCCTGCTGGTATACATGCTGGTGTCTTCCATTACGCCCGGCCCCAACAATCTGACCATGCTCTTTTTAGGGGCCCGCTATGGTTTTAAGGGCAGTCTGAAATTCATGACCGGCAGTATGCTGACCTTTATTGTCAAGGCCGTTATCTGCGGCCTGCTGAACCTGGCTTTGGCTGATATTATGCCTAAGGCCGTCGTTTACCTGAAATGGGTCGGAGCTGCTTACATGGTATACCTTGGCGTCAATATGGCTTTGAGCGGTTTCAAGGCAGAAAAGGCTGAACAGCCCGGAGAGGCTGGCAGCCTTGCTCCTACCGAGTCGACTTACCGCGCAGGGATACTCCTTCAGCTTCTTAATATGAAGAGCTGGATTGCTGCCATAAGCATTTTTGCTGTATACGTAATTCCTGTGGACAAGTCCCTTGGTGCTATACTCGCCGCCACCTTTGTGGACTTCCTGTTCCTTACCGCATCATCTTCCATTTGGGGGCTCTTCGGCAGTGCCATAAGAAACTTTGTCGACAAATACCGCAAGCCCTTTGGTATAGTCTGCGGTTTGTCATTGATATATTGTGCAATAACTGCATTGTTATAGTTCTGCGGCAATAAAAAAGCGTTCCGCCAGTCAGCGGAACGCTTTTGTTATGTTTTAGTCTTCAACTCTTTCGATGATCGCACCAAGGCCTCTGAGCTTTTCTACGAAGTTCTCATAGCCTCTTTCGATGTGGAAGATGTCCAGGATCTCACTGGTTCCCTTTGCGACCAGGGATGCCAGGACCAGAGCTGCACCGCCGCGAAGGTCGGTGGATATTACCTGAGTTCCTTTCAGAGTGAATTTGTCGCCGGGCACTGTAGCCTTGCGGCCTTCAACTCTGATGTTTGCTCCCATTTTGGACAGCTCAGCCGCATGCATAAAGCGGTTTTCAAATACTGTCTCAAAGACCTGACTTGTGCCTTCCACAGTGGTCAGGAGAGCCATGAACTGAGCCTGCATGTCTGTAGGGAAGCCGGGATATGGAAGAGTCTTGATGTCCGTCGCTACCAGGGGCTTAAGGTCTCCTCTGACGCGAAGTCCGTCAACCTCATCGTTGACTACTGCGCCGCACTCAATGAGCTTTGCTATGACGGGACGTACGTGATCGGGGACGCTGTTCTTAATGAGAACGTCACCTCTCGTTATTGCTGCGGCGACCATGAAGGTCCCTGTTTCAATGCGGTCGGGAATGACTGTGTGGCGAGTGCCGTGAAGTTTTTCAACGCCTTCGATCTTGATGGTATCAGTTCCTGCGCCCTTGATCTTTGCTCCCATTTTATTAAGGAAATTGGCAAGGTCTACGATTTCGGGCTCTTCTGCCGCGTTTTCGATGGTGGTGGTCCCTTCCGCCAGTGTGGCAGCCATCATGATGTTTTCAGTTGCGCCAACGCTGGGAAAGTCCAGGTAGACCAGGTTGCCGATGAGCTTTTCCGCGTGAGCGTCAATACCGGCGTTGTCTTCATAGATCTGGGCTCCGAGCATTCTCAGGCCCTTGATGTGAAGGTCTACCGGACGGTTGCCAATGGCGCAGCCTCCCGGAATGGCGATCTTTGCCTTGCCTGTCTTGGCCAAAAGGGCTCCTGTAATGAAGAAAGACGCTCTCATGAGCTTTGCCAGCGCATAGGGAACTTCCGAATTGCTTATTGTGGAAGAATCAACAGTAACCCTGCTGATCTCCTTTTCCTGAGTAACCTTGCATCCGATGCTGTCGAGGATGTTGCACATTACCTGAACGTCGCGTAGGTCCGGGACGTCATTGATCTCGCAAACCTCTCCGGCAAGGACTGTTGCGGCAAGAATGGGCAGTACCGCGTTCTTTGCTCCGCTTATCTGGACCTCGCCGCGCAGGGGGGCGCTGGATGTTACAATATATTTAGCCAAAGTATAGTCTCCTTATTGTGACATAAAGTCTATCCTTCATTATATAGAATAAAAGTGCCTTTGTCAAAGTATCTACTGTTCAGTTATTACCAGGTTGGAGACTCCCGTTGCCTCAAAGGTCATTTCTGCAACTATGCTGTCCCTGTGACTTTCGGTTTGCTCGCTCCCGTCCGGGTTGGTGACCTTGCGGCTCATTCTTGCAGGCAATGTGGTAAAGGTAATGCTTTCGCTGTTAAGGAAGAAATCTATATCGGAAACGTCAATTTCCTCTTCGATTGTCCACCCGTCATCCATAAGGGCGTTGACAGTGTTGGCCAGTGCTCCGCTTACGAAGGTGTTGACGTCAAATTCTTCGTCAAAACACTTTTCAACTGAGATCTCGCTGCCTTCGGCGTCGTATACATAGCTTCTGTAAGCAGTAATGGGGGCTTCCTTGCTTTGTTTGATGTTTGCGCTGAGAGTGACGCAGCTGTAAGCTCCGATGTAATAGCCGGTAATGTCGCAGTTTATGCGCAAATAGTCGCCCTCGGTAGTTCTGATCTTTTCCGCGGACTTTTCATCGGGTACGTAATTGCCAATAAACTTGTCGGCCTCTTCGAAGAGGGTTTCCGGGAAACCTTCGGGAGCAGTATGGGTAACCTTTGCGGTAAGCTTATCGCCTTCGTCAAAGAAAACAGTCTCGTTGGCGATCTGGCTGCTCTCGCTGCTTCTTATAAGCTTAACGCCGGCCGATTCGCGGTCGATGTATATGTCGCTGCAAGGGCGCTCAATTACCAGGGTGTCGCCGAAGGCTGAGTAGTCTATGGTGATTTCGGTGCCGGCGGGCAAGCCGATTTTTTCAAAACTGTCATCAATATATATAACGATGCCGTCCTCGCTGAGAGAGAAGGGATTGTCTTCAGGTATTCCCGCAAAGTTTCTTACGGAAAGTCCGTTATCGCTTGCGTAGCGCAGAATGCGAGTGTTGATGATCTGCATATACTCGGCACCATTGCAGAACAGGGATGCAAGAGAAAACTCATCGCCGCTGTGCAAATCAAAATTTGTCGGATAATAGTAGGTCAGAAGGGTGTGGCCTTGGTCTTCCGGATCGTAAAAATCTATTGTTCTTTTCAGCACTCCTGAAAAGTAGTCGCTGCAATTCAGGGTGATGACAGAACTGACCCCATAGCAGGCACTGCTGATCATATCGTCTGTGAAACCTTCAAGCTCACTTTCTTCCGGAAGGGGGCGTCCGCTGCACCAGGTCTTAGTCAGGTCGTATATCCTGTTATTGACTGCAGATGTAATGCGATTATCTGTAAGACCGCCGACGCGGCTGATCGCATAATAGTAGAGGCTTCCGTCGCTTTCGGAAAAGGTATCTATGTTGAGTCTGTTGCGTTCTAAATGACAGAGGCGCTTGCCGCAGCTGTAGTCTAAGCCTGCTATGGTGTTGGTAAGGCTTTCGTGCTGACTTGCCTCGCTGACAGTTGAGCTGCCGCTGAGGCTTTCATGGACCACAGAAAGGTTCTCCCTGCCGCAGGATGTGAGCAGGGAAATGAAGACGATTGTTGCTAATATATAGGTAGATTTTTTTACGTTAAACATTTTTTGATTTTCTGCAAAAAACACTTGCTTTTTGTTGGATAAGTGTTATCATATTGAATTGCGCGAGGCGAAAGGACACTGAAAATTGTACCAAAAGCTGGCGCGAGATTCAATACGCTGTTTAAACGCATTGAAATCTCCCGAGCGATCTTTTCAAAAAACTTGAAAAAAGTTGTTGACAAGATGAAATTTCTGGGTTACAATTTAAGAGTTCCGCGTCAAGCGGACAGCACCTTGAAAACATCATAGTGTAGAATTGAGTCAA
>JAKSSR010000092.1 GCA_024402995.1 Clostridia bacterium
ACCAGATAGGACAGCATGCGGGTCATGGTCTTCTCTGTACCAAGTGAGTCTGCGATCAGGGCGCCGAATTCTTCCGGAAGGCCCTTGCGCCGCACCACTGCAATTATGCTCTGCCTGAGCTGCTCTTTAGTTGTGGGAGTGTCAGATGTTTTCATAAAACCATTATACACCGGATCGCGGGATTCACATAGTATCTGAATGACCTTCCACTATAGCGCGGAGCTGCATTTCTGCAAGCTTCAGGTCAATGCCTCCGTCTTCGGTTTCAAAGGTTATAAGATAATTATTGCCCTGACGTATTCCGGCGTTGAAATAGCAGGTGTCCTTGTTCATATTGCCGCGTTCGTAGGACTCTCCCTTCCAGCCGCGATGCTCAAGATACACAAGTGAACCGTCAGCGCGGGCAATGATAAAATCCGGAGAGCATAACCTGCCGCATACAAACAGTGTCTCATCATAATGGAACCTGAAACCGAGTTTACGGCATAACTCAGCAATTGCGGCCTCACCCTTTGAGCGGCAGAGAGGCCCGAAGCTTGTTCTGTGTTTCAGGTGCTCGGGGTATTTTGTATTGGCGCAGTAAGGCATTGAGCCCCACTCATCTATGTCCATGTTTCCGATAGTCAGCTGAGCATCCCGGACCGGAACTGTACCGTCAAAACAGGGATTGGGGCGGTTTTCTTTTTTTCCGGCATAGGTAGTATTAACGATTGCGGAAAAATCAAGAGTTTCAAAGTGTTTTGGAAGAGCAAGAAGAATTGCCTGATCGCTCAAAGGCTGCCAGCTGTTTTCAGGCTTCTCCAGCAACTTGATATTGAACTCCACTCTTTTAAGCTTCTCCTCAAGAAAAGCCTTGTGAGCAAGCTTATAAACAGATATCATATCATTTCCGATCCAGGCCCTTTTACGTTTTCCGGCCTCAGGATATGTGACCCGGTAATACTCTGCTTTGCCGCGGTTTATCTGGATCAAAAGGCGTCCCTTGGGCATGCGGCGAAGCTCACGTTTGATTTTATCTCTTTCACCTCTGAGAATCGATGGACCGGAAAAGCCCTGTTCATAGATATTCATTTAAGATCACCCTTCTACTTTACTCTCGGTTCCACTTTCGCTCCTCAGATTTGTCATGAGCACGCAGTTGTAAGCGTTCAGGTCTGACAATTACACGCAGTTGGAATTGGCGATTGCATCCAAAACCGACTTTTGATAGCAATATTAATTAAAAAGTCAGTCATTTCCCTGCGAAAAACGTAGTCTGTTGGACTTTTTACTATTATAATTTACATATATTGACATTTCAAACAGTTAATTGCCATTTATTGCTATTTTTTACCACTTTTTGAAGGGAGTTTTACAAATCTGACTGACTTTGATGCCTGAAATTGCTCAGAAGTCAGTTTTGGGTGATTTTGAGCTGCGACATTAAAACTGTAATGCATGTGCCTTTTGTTAAATAATGTATACAAGGAGGCAATTATGGTTTATGCAGATCCTGAGCATAAAGAAAGGCTCATAAAACTTCGTCTACAAGATGGTCGGACATGCAGAAACTTGTCTGATGAATTTGGTATATCAGAGGGATTTCAATACCCTAAGGCGGAGCTGATCAATCTTCATACATAATGGACAAAAGCCCGGCTGTATGAAGTGGTAGCCGTTTATGCTTACGGTTGGAACAACAACTTATGATAGGTGCCAGAAGATAGATGCTTTCGGGGATAAAGCCGGCGGCGACCACCGTTACTGCTCCGCAGACTGCGGAGGCTGCAAGGAAAAGCAGACTCTCCGTCTTTTTCTTTTTCAGTTCTTTTCCCCTGACGTGCAGGAGCTTTGCGGCCAGAGCCTTTGCTGCCGGATAGGTCAGCAGGCCCGCTGCAAGACCGACTGTAATTTTAGAGATCATCTTTTTCTCCCGAATAAAAAACGCGGCCGGACTATAGGTCCGACCGCGGGAATGACAAAATAGATCGTCAGCATTGCTGCTGCAATTTCATGTTCGGCGGCCAGGCTGCCTTTCTCTTTGGGAGGGAGGGCCCTATAGCTTTGCGTCTACGGATTTCTCCGTGTTTGCTATTATCGTATGATTCTTTGATTTGTTATGTGCAATTCTTGTATACCACAGCCGAAAGGCAGTGTTAACAGAAAAGTTTTATATTTTTTCTAAAAGTGAATTAATATTTACAATTTATAACCGCCGCAAAACTTACTTGCTCAGTGATTTCAGAGCATTGAGCAGTTCCAGATCGCTGGCCTGAACGCGTATTCCCGTCTTGCATTCTGTGCCGTCGGGGTAACGGATGGCTATGGCGATCTCCTGTCCTTCACAAAAGCCCTTGCTGCGGACTTCATTGATAAATCCGGGCATTTTAGGGTGTGTGGTGCAGAACTGATTCCACATCTGCTTCATTTTGAAAAGTGCGTTAAAATCCATCATAGTTGTTTCTCCTTAAAAAAAGCGGAGCCGCAAAGCTCCGCTGAGTGGTCTGGGATCTGAGATTATTCGAGAGCGACGCCGGTCTCTTCAGTGATGTTATCCTTGCCTGCGCAGAAGGAGCAGAGACGTACGCGGTTTGCTGCGATAGCTTCTTCAACGGTACCGTAGGTGAGAGTGTCGGTGTGGTTGAGAGCGCTGCAGTCTTCGTGAGTGTGATAGACCTTGCCGTAGGGAGTCCAGTAAACAGTGCCTTCAATGTAGGTGCCTGCTGCTTCCAGTTCTTCGGAAGAAACGGGGTTCCAGTCATAGCTGGATACGCCGCCGATGAGGAGAGCGATAACTGCGACTACAGTGGCAATAGCCTTGGTCTTCTTGTCAAGGTTCTTGTCCTTGAGGAGAAGGATGATATAGGGAACGAATGCGATGATGCATACGATGACGCCCATATTGTTGTACAGCCAGAAGAGGAACTTGTTCTTCTTGGACATGGGTTTGATATGGTTAGCCTTTTTCCAGAGCTGAGCGCCGATGATGACGCAGGCCAGATCCAGAACGATGAAAGCGATGAGCTGGGCCATGGTGGGAAGGAAGGTGATGTGAAGCTTTCCCAGGATGGCCATAATGCCGAGGATCTCAAATCCGATAGCTGCTACCCAGAGAATGATAGCACCGACTCTCAGACCGCCTGCATTTCCAACGGGCTTGGCCTGTTCAAGCTTATGATCGGTTTCGCTGCTTGCGGCAACCATATTGTGAGTTTTCTTTTCTGCCATATAATATGTCCTCCATAACGATTTTGAAAACAATATCTAATTATTGCACAAAACACATACGATGTCCATTAAACCATGCTATAATTAGACAACTTTTTACAAAAGAAGATATACTTAAGGATATTCACAGATAATACGATATGGCCCAAAATACCCGCATAGACAAACTTTTTTCCGTTTTAGGTATAATGAGTCGTACAGAGTGCAAAAAAGCCGTAAAACAGGGGAAAATAGCCCTTAACGGCATTCCCTGCCGCACAGCCGACGCCAAGTGCGATCCACAGACCGACCTTATAACTCTTGACGGCACAGAAATAGACACAAGGCTCATCGTCTACTACATGATGAACAAACCGGCAGGAGTCATTACAGCCGCTGACGATCCACGCTGCGAGACTGTCATGGACTACGTAGAGGACGGTCGGGCCGACCTGGCTCCCGTCGGCCGACTGGACAAGGACACCACAGGCTTTCTTCTCATAACCAACGACGGTCAGCTGAATCACCGCCTGCTTTCTCCACGCTACCACGTGCCCAAGACCTACAGAGTTCTCATAGACGGAATTCTTGAAGAAAATGACGTAAAGCGCCTTGAAAAAGGTCTGGACATAGGCGACGACAAGCCTACCCTTCCGGCTATTGTAAATATTCCGGAGGACCGGCACTTCCTTCCCGGTGAAGCTCTTCCGGAGGACGGCACCCAGGTGGTCCTTCTCACCATTACGGAAGGCCGCTTCCACCAGGTAAAGCGTATGTTCGAAGCGGTCGGTAAGCCAGTTCTCAGGCTCCACCGCCAGAGCTTCGGCCCCATAGAACTGGATCCGGATTTAGAGGAAGGCCAGCTCCGCGAACTTACGGAAGAAGAGCTTCAGAGCCTTATAAACGCCGCAAATTAAGCATGAAAAAAGAGGATGGGCTTCCATCCTCTTTTGATTTACTTTGCCGTTCTCGTATATCCGCCTATTGAAGATTTGCTCTCCTGGACGAAGATAAAGGCCTTGGGATCTCTTTCGCGGACAAAACTCTGGAAGTGATCAAGCTGGCTGTTTTCGATGTTGGCCAGGATCATGTACTTTGCTCCGCCGTATTCTGATGCGGCAACGTCCACGACAGTAATGGCAAAACCGTCATCGCGGATGGCGTCAAGCAGAGATTTGTTGCAGTCCGAGGTAATGACCTGAACGATGACCTTACCCTTAATGAGCTTGCCGGACAGAAGACTCCCGATAAAAGTACCGGTGGCAAAGCCGCCTGCGTAGGCAACGGCAATAGGCAGCACAGGCCCCTCTGCAGTCATTGCGTCCTTAACGACAACGTACCATATGAATACTTCGCAAAAGCCCATGACTGACGCAAACACCTTGTTTCCCTTGACAGTGAGCATAGTGCGGATCGTGCCCATGGTAACATCAAGAATGCGGCAGAAAAAAACTTTCAGACAACTGATAATTACTGCACTCATGTTTATTACCTCCTTGTTTTTTGTATATTTTACCACATATCTTCGAAAATGTGAATAATACATGAAAATGTGCTGTTTGACCTTGCGCACGGGGAATTTTCACTATATACTGTTAGCGTTATGTGCATCGGCCATGATCTGAAAGGACACACAGAACAATGAATATCGCATTTCTTCTCCGTCCCAAGAGCGATGTCGCCTTCCTTTACGACGACTTCTCTCTGAGACAGGGACTTGAAAAAATGAAGCATCACGGTTATACGGCCATCCCCGTCATCGACCGTGAAGGCCACTATATCACCACCATCAGCGAGGGTGATATCCTGTGGTTCATCTTAAAAGACATTTCCGACGGAAAATCCATTAACGGGATCCCCATGCAGTCTCTTGAAAAGGTCCACATCAGAGACGTTCTGCACCCGGACAAGAATCCACCGGCAAGTATTACATCAAGCATTGAAGAGCTTACGAGCCGTGCAATGGAACAGAACTTTATCCCTGTCACCGATGACTCCGGTTCCTTTATCGGCATGGTCACCCGCCGCGATGTAATAAAAAATCTGGTGGAATCGGTTCCTGAACTTGAAAAATGATCTGATACGGTGCATAATGTACCGTACGAGGGCGGTTAGCTCAGCTGGTTAGAGCGCCTCCGTCACATGGAGGAGGCCGTAGGTTCGAGTCCTATACCGCCCACCACATAAAAAAGCCTCCGGTTTTCACCGGAGGTTTTTCATTTGCATCATTCAGTTGTAGGGCGAACTACTTTGCAGCTGCCTTTGCGATTTCTGCGTACTTGTCAGCGTTGTTGCTCTTGGTGACCTTTTCGATAACGAGGAGAGTACCGATCATGAGAGCTACAGCGATAGCCAGGCAGATGATCCAGTTCTGGATAATACCTGCGATGATGAAGCTGACGAAAGCGACAGCGGCAACAGTCAGAGC
>JAKSSR010000093.1 GCA_024402995.1 Clostridia bacterium
TCAGTGTCTCTTCTGCCCATTGCTTCGGGCAATGTTTTGGAATTGCTTCACTCGGATAAGGAATAGAAGAAAAGATCAGATTGTGCTCACTACTCATCTCCTGTGGTCAGCAGGTCTGCAAGGCTTTTGATGATTCGTGCGGTAATTCCCCATATTACTCGTTCTCTGCCTTCTGAATCTTTACAGACATAGAAAAGTTCGTCGTCAAAGCGGCGTCTGAAATGATACTCTTCACCGCCGTTTATCAGGTGATATGGGAAGCTTTCGCTTTTAAGGTGGACAAGCTCCAGGGCGTGGCGCTGAGGCTGTTTCTCAAGGAAGCCGGTCAGAGGAACGGTGAAAACCTCGGAGACTTCGTCCCCGCTGAAGCTTCCGCAATAATCGTCAAGCTCTGCCAGATACGGATGGATCATGAGACAGCCGTCGCAGAAAATATCCAGGGGACAAATGACGTTTACTTGCTGCGGGTTTATGAGCAGCTCTTCGCATAATTCCCTCAGGGCCGTTTCCTGCGGCGCTTCCCCTTCCTCCAAACGTCCCCCGGGAAAACATATGTCGCCGGGCTGAGTTTTTATTTTGGGGGAACGGACCTCAAAGAGAAGCCGGATTTCTTCCCCGTCTTTTATAATGGGCACGCAGACGGAAGATTCCCTGCAGCTTTCGGTTTTTATGACCCCAGCGTTTCTTCCGCGGAGTTTTTTTATTTTTTCACAGTTCATGCATATCATCCTTTGTTTTTTTATAAAAGCATATAAATAATATATCATTTTTTGAAAATTTGAATACATCAGTACATCAATGATGTTACAATTAAAGCTAAATTAATTGCACACCGAAAAACGGAGGATGGAATATGCCGACAAAAGAAACCAAGGAACAGAAAGAAAAAAGACTTAAGGCTGTCAGGAGAACTCTTTCAGAGCGTTCCCGCCAGCGTCAGTACAGCACCAGACTGCTGGATAATTTCCATATATCAAAAAGAAGCCTCGGCTCTGTGAATTATAAGCTGTCCAAGGATGTTATCTCGGAGAATCTGGCGGTTTTCAATTCCAAATATAAGGATCCCGGCTCCGTATTCCAAAAGAATCTTGCCTACCTTCAGAGCAGTCTTTCAGAAGAGGAGTATAAGGCTCGCCCTGAATATAAGCTTTCTCTCATAATCGAAGAGCTTGAAAATAACGGCTTAAATGAGTTCTCAAAGTATGCATCCATCGATGAAATGTACGCTACTGAGGTAGTCGGCGGACTTAATCACAAGGCGTTTACATACAATGATATCCGCTCCGGAGAGACCGAACATCTGAAAAAGGCCATGTCTTCTTTTGAATTGATCGACAAAAGGATCAAGGATGAGCTGCTCATGACCGAATATGCATCTACCGAGGCATTTCAGCAGTTCTACGCAGATCTTCAGGATCTTACGGGCGAAACAAAGCGCATTGTCAGCGGCGGACTCAGAGTTCCCGAAGAAGATTATGATGATGAAAATGAACGTGATATTTACCATGTCAAGCTGACTAAGGATGTTAAGCACGTGGATCCGGTCACCAATGAAGTTACTGTGACTAAGGAGATCGCGGAACCGGTCCTTCATCAGATACTTAAGCACGGCAGAAACGAAGGAAGCACGGATCCTGATGACTACTACAATGTTGAGTACAGGTCAGCGGCTGACGAACCGCTCTTTTCTCATGATCCCTGTCCTGAAGATATACAGCAGGGAAGACTGGGTGACTGCTATCTTATCGCAACCATTTCATCCATCGCCGACAGCAATCCGGACTATATTCGCAACTGCATGAAGGATAACGGTGACGGTACAGTTACCGTTCGTCTTTACGACGATGACGGAGCTGAGGTATACACCACGGTCAACAAGACCGTTCCCATGTATGAGAAGACAAAAGGGAACTGGACTCCCGCCTATGCCAGGGGAGCTCTGTGGGTCACAATGCTTGAGAAAGCTTACATCCAGTCCGGTGTCCGTCTGAACGTCAGTGCTTCCTTTGCTGCAAACAAGACAGTCGGAAGGGATAACGTAACTGGGAAAAACGTTGACCGTAACAGCTATGACGAAATCGTGGGCGGCCGCACCGAAGAGGCATCGCGCCATTTCCTCGGCAAGGATTATGACGCAGAGGGAACAAGGAACGTATGGTCCATGGATATTCCTACATACGGTCAGGGAGTATCACCTAAAGGCGCATATGCAGCAGAAGAGCTGGCTTTCTTTGACAGGGTCAGGGACGCATATGACAAAGGCTGCATGCTTACAGCCGGAACACCGGAAATTCAAAATAGGAGTGATCAAAGCTACAAGGAGTGCAAAGGACTGCCTGCAAAGCATGCCTATACGGTTATCGGGACACGTAAGGATGAGTCCACCGGAAAGATGTATATCCGGGTCAGAAACCCTCATGCTACTGCAGGAAGAACCTATGACAGTGCCGGAAGGGCTATGCTTGACCTCAATCCCGAGATCCCCGGTGAATCTGATGTAGAACTTCGCGACTTTATCGGTACATTCTCCAAATGCTATGCTGCAAAGTATCAGGCTTCGTATGCAGAAAAGGTAGAGAGCAAGCTGGCAGGGGATGACAGAAAAATGTACGGCGATGCCGTTGAACAGGCCTGCAGGGAGATCATTTCCACGGATCACCTGTTTCTGTGGACCAACTCCGAAACCTTCAAGTCGCTCAAGACTGCCGCAATAGCCCTTCAGGCTGAATTTAAAAAGGAAGATCCGACTCACAAGGGCATGGATGACAAGCTGCAGGACTTTTTCAAAGCAGCTAAGGCCTACCGTGAAGATCGCGACACGAGAGACCAGAAGGACTCCAAGAATGAAAGAAACCGTTCCATGGTGCGCTACAGACTTTCCGAGGCTATAGGACATTTTGAAGAGATCTACAACGCAAACAATCAGAAGGGCGCTGATCTTCAGTATGTCGATTTCGACCAGTGTAAGGAACTTGCCCTGGATCTCGAACCCGAAAAAGGCTATGGCAATATGTCAAGGGCTAAGTCCGCAGCGATCAAAGGACTGGTAAAAGGTAATGGAATAACTGATACGGAAGCTAAAGACAGGATCACAGCCGTTGAGCAGTCCGGTCTTGAAAAAATAGAGAAGGGTCTTAAGGGCAACAGTGTAAAAGAGCTGATGCAGGGACTCTGTCAGGTCATAGCATCGAGATCTGTCAAGGCTCACGAAAACGAAATGAGACCTCAGGACATTGAAAGAGCCCTTTCTCCTGAGAGCATCGACCGTGTTCAGGGACATTTCGGAAAGAAGCTTGAATCAGCCTTAAGATCCATAGACAAAAACGAATTCCTGAACATTATGAAATCAGAAAACATCGGAAAGGAAATGGCTGACAGAGTCAGCGTGTCCTTGAACAATGAGAAAAAAGCTGCGGAGGTGCAAAAGGCCGTCGACAAGAGCGCGGCCCCTAAGCTCCCTTAGCCTCAGGCGTTGATGCCGGCCCCGGCACTCTGCTTCGGTTCAGCCGGCTTTACTTTGGCTGTATTTTCCTCTGACACAGTCTTCGCATAGTCGTTGATCTGTGTTATGGACGTATACAGGTCCTTGTCCTTAAGCTTTTCTACTGCATTGTTTATCGCTTCCGCGCTGCCCATCCTTCTTATGGCATTGTCTTTACTGACGCTGCTGACATAAAGGATCCTGTCCTTCAGGATATTTCTGGTTATGTCCGTCACCCCTGACGCGAGAGCCTCACCTTCGCTGTTCTTATATGCTTCAGCAAGAGACCTGCATGCCCTTGCGATCGTAACGCGGAGGTTTCTGTCATTACTGTTGTCTTTTTGGGTTTCTGTGTAGTGCAGATAGGTCTCGGCCTTGGAGGAAAGATCTGCAAAGGCTCTGGTAAGGGCTAATTTGGACGGTGCCTTGCTGTTGGCAATGTTGTTGACCGTTTCCATGGCGCCGTACATGTCTCTGAACTGATCTGACATGGAATGTCTGAAGGTGATATACGATGCAATGCTTCTGCTTTTATCAAAAGTATTGATCATGGTTATTGTAAGATCGGCGATCTCCTTTGCCGGATTCTTGTAGCCTGCAGCGGCGATCGGAGTGCTTATAATGACCTGATGAAACAGCTTTCTGTATTCATTGAGCGGAATTGTACTGTAACCGGCGGTATTATCTTTTTTTCCGCCGGTCAAGGCATTATATGACTTATCTGCATGCGGATTTCTTACAACAATGTATTTTTCACCGCTTTCTTCAAAAGCATTTATTATCGTATACGCATGGTTTTCATATGTAATACCGGCGGACGGAAAATCTGATACTTTTTTTACAGAAAGACCGTAAGAGACTTCCTCGGCCATTTCTTTTTTTTCGTCTTCATTTGGTGATCTCTTATTGGCTTTCCTGAACTCTTCCGCTTTCTTCCTGTATTTTTCATTTAGATTGCTGCTTCTGAGGAAATACTGAGATGTAGCGCAAGTGATGACTCTTTTTTCTGTTACGGCGTCCCTGACAGTCATGAAAAATTCGTCATCCGATATATTTGAATGTATCTCTTTATGATCGACATTAAGACCGCCGAATAAGGCATTCATAGCGTTGGCGCTGTATCCGCCGGTGATGTTTTCCATATCCGCCGTCTTGTTTTCTGCATTGAATCTTCCCTTGTGGATCCCGGATGCAGCATATGCCTTTTCTATCATCTGGACCCAGAGACTTCCGTTGTTTGCAACCGTTTTGCTCCCTTCTATGCCATCTGTTTTCCTGGCTACTTTCTTTGGCACGGTTTTTTCCACTGTGACGTAGTGTGGAATGTATGAGTTGTTCTTCTCTTCATATAAGCGGACGGTCACTGTTCCGTCTTTATTATCCCGGATCATGTCTCTGATCGCCTGGGGATTACTGACACATATTGCGGAAAAGGTGCTTACAAGCCAGCCATCTCCTATGCTGCCCTGTATGGTGGCATCAGGAGAGGGCTCATGAGGAAACAAAAGGAAATCTTTTTTATCGATATAGGCCGACCTTTCGCTGACAATGTCTTTTTTCAGGTTTTTCCCTGATGTATTTACCTTCGGGTCGTGCGCTATGATGTGATTTTTTGCGTTCTCCGGTACCGAAAGGGAGCCGTTTGTCATTTCTTCGTAATGCCCCAGAATGTTCTTTACAACAGCAAAGGCTTCCGAAAAACTCTTGAATTTACTCAGCCCCAGTGTTTCCAGTTCCTCAAAGTGACCGATGCATTTCTTCAACTGGGCAATCAAAGCCGCAGCCCCGCTCTCCTCTTTGTCGTTAGCGTCTATCGCCTTTTCCTGATCGTCATCTGTTCTCGAGGTATAAATCCTTGTATAGGATCTCCAATCGACGCCTATTGAGTACAAATCCCCGATAACAGAGGTCAGTCCAAGCATTATGTCCGCTCTGTCTTTTTTGAATTCATCCGGCACGTTTTCTTTTCGGAACAGGGGAAGGAGTTCCCGGATCTTTTTTTCAGCATCCTCTGCAAGGCCCGCTCTTGCCAGATTGTATTCTCCCATGGCTCTGGTTTTACTTGCCAGGCTGCCTGTGGAGTCTGAATATTTAAATCCGTTTGCCGAAAGAGATGGATTCTGTTC
>JAKSSR010000094.1 GCA_024402995.1 Clostridia bacterium
GAAAAGAAGGTCTGTCAGCTGAGAAAGGGCCCCGTCATCGGATGCATGGACGGCAGCACTATATACGACAAGGCGCTCTTTGACATGACCACAGCTCTGGCAGACGAAGCCGGTATCCCCTGGCAGATCAAGCGCTACATTTCCGGAGGCACAGACGCTTCCGTGATCCAGCGCTCCAGAGAAGGGGTCAGAGTGGCAAACATTTCTGTTCCCGTAAGATATCTCCACTCACCGTCTACCGTTGCATACAAGAAGGATATCGATAACGCATATAAGCTGGCCCAGCTCTTTATTGAGGCTGTAGCAGAGGGAAAGGCAGGAAAATAAATGATGGATGTTGTAAAGACTTTTAATGAAATAAACGTTTACGGTCCTTCCGGAAGAGAAGACCTTACCAGAGAAGCAATCAAGAAGATCGCTTCCCAGTTCACCAAGGACATTAAGACTGACGCCATGGGCAACCTGATCTGCCGCATGGAAGGCAAAGAAGGCGGCAAGAAGGTCATGTTCTCCGCTCATATGGACTCCATCGGTCTCATTGCCACTGTTATCGAAGACGGCGGCTACATAAGATTCGGCAAGGTCGGCGGAATCAGCCCCTATAACATCGTTTCCCAGCCTGTCGTATTTGCCAACGGAACCAAGGGCTTTGTCGGTGTCAATGAAGACGTTGACTGGTCCAAGCTGAGCCTGGAAGACATGTTCATCGACATCGGCGCCAAGGACAAGGCAGACGCTGAAAAGCAGGTCAAGGCCGGCGACATGGCAGTTTATGTTGCTCCCACCTACACCACCTCCGGCGGCTTCATCGTCGGTCCCTATCTTGACGACAGGATCTGCTGCGTCGCTCAGCTCATGGCTATGGAACAGCTGGCTGCGCAGAACGATATGCCCGAAAACGATGCTTACTTTGTATTTACCGTTCAGGAAGAAGTCGGCATGAGAGGCGCAAAGCCTGCAGGCTATGCCGTTGACCCGGATTACTTCGTAGTCTGTGACGTGACCCACACCGACGATCTTCCCAAGAGCAATCACCACTGCAGCAGCAAGCCCGGAAAGGGCGGCGCCATTAAGGTCATGGACGGCAGCGTCATCGCTCATCCCCAGGTCGTAAAGATGCTCGAGGATCTTGCAAAGAAGAATAAGATCGGCTATCAGATGGACGTCCTCAAGTTCGGCGGCACCGATGCAGGCGCAGTTCATGTAACAAGAGCAGGCGTTCCCTCCAGCGGTGTCTCTATTTCCATCCGCAACTGCCACAGACCGCAGGAAGTCGCAAGCATTTACGATGTAGAAGAAACCGCAAAACTCCTGGCTGCTTTTGCCGGAAAGAAGTTCTAAATGAAAGTTTTAGCTGCAATGCAAATAAACGATGAAGAGCTTAAAATGCTCAAGTCCGCGGCTCCCGAATGGGAGTACGAGGTCAAGGACCCGGCAAAGCTTCATCGTGACGACTGCGTAGGCGCAGACATTATTGTAGGCACAGTTTCCGCCAGATGTCTTGAAGGTTTGGAAGATCTCCAGCTTCTTCAGCTGGACTTTGCCGGTTCTGATAATTACGCCAGACTGCCCTTGTTTCAGGGTGAAGACGCACCTCTGCTGACCAATGCCAGCGGAGCCTTCGGCGTGACAATTTCTGAGCATATGGTAGGCGGCCTGCTGTATGTCCTGAGGAATTTTGATTATTACGGAAGCCAGCAGAAGCTTCACGCGTGGGACAGAGACCGCATCCCCGGACTTATTTACGGAAAGAAAGCCCTGGTCCTGGGCTTCGGTGACATCGGAAGCAATTTTGCCATGCGCATGAATGCTCTTGGATGCAGCGTTACCGCCATAAAGAGAACTGCTGCGGACGCTCCCGATTATGTGGAGTCCGTTCATACCATGGAAGATCTGGATGAGCTTCTGCCGGAAATGGACTTTGTTGCCTGCTGCATGCCAAATGCTCCCGGTACTGAGAAGGTCATTAACGAGCACACCATCGGTCTAATGAAGGAGGGCACCATAGTTCTCAATGTTGGACGGGGAAAGGCCATTGACTATAATGCATTGTCAGATGCTCTGTACAGCGGCAAGCTGGGCGGTGCCATGATCGACGTGACCGACCCGGAGCCTCTTCCCGAAGATCATCCGCTCTGGGATGCCCCCAACTGCTTCATAACGCCCCATGTTTCAGGTCTTTCTGCTCAGGAGGATCCTCACCGCAGAATACTGGATATTGTCTGGCGCAATCTGAAGAATTACCACGACGGTCTTCCTCTGGAAAACCTGGTAAATATTAAACTTGGATATTAAATTCACAAAAAACACCTGCTGAAGTCTTTCGGCAGGTGTTTTTGCATGAAAATATGTATTGTTTTCAGGTGTTTTTCTCAACCCAGCGTGAAACGCAGTCAATAAAACTCTGAGCTGAAGGATTGGTTCCTGCTCGCTCCGATTTGCCAAGGGCAAGGGTGCGGCTTGCGGCAGGAACGAGAGGACGCACGGCAATATTTGAGGAATGGTTTTTAAGAAGCAGTTCCGGCATTATACTGATGCCAAGACCTGCCTGCACCATGGAAATAATGGCGTAGTCGTCTTTTGTAATATAACGTACATCCGGTTTAATTTCTCCGAATGCCCTGTGGATGTCCTGAGAAGAGGTCTCCAGAAGGCTTATCATAGGCTCCTTTGCGGCTTTTTCAGCGGGAATGCTGTCCAGAGCCGCCAGAGGATGATCTGCGGGAAGAATAACGCACAAAGCGTCTTCTTTAAGGGGAACGCAGTTTATACCGACCGGGGCAGGAAGAGCGATAAATCCCACGTCTATGTCGCCCTGGGACAGCCATTGCTCAACATCGTAATAGTCGCCGTTGAGCATTTTAACTTCAACATTTGGATGTGTCTTGGAGTATTCCTTCAGTATGCCGGGAAGCCAGTTTACCGCGACACTTGTGAATGCACCTACGCGGACTTCGCCTGTGCCTCCTTCTGCTATGGAGCTTGCGAGGGTCTCAACGTCTCTGTATTTTTCCAGCAGAGCGACTATTTCAGGGAGCATTTTTTCTCCCGATGAGGTGAGCTTGACGCCGCTCCGGCTGCGAAGAAGAAGTGGAAATCCCAATTCCTGCTCCAGACTCCCCAGCATGTGGCTGATCCCCGATTGAGTATATCCCAAGGCGTCTGCCGCTTTCGTAAGACTTTTCAGTTCAGCCGTTTTGGCAAAAGCCTCGTATTTTTTTATGCTCATATTCTATCTCCTTGTCATATATATAGAATAACGCAAAAAAACTCCACGTCAATAGTTACATGAAGATTTGTCATGATAAACATGAAAAAAGTTGTTGAATACTCTGTTTCAGTCAAGTATAATTCCCCCATGAAATAAAGAAAGAACAGGAGTTATCTTATGAACGTTACAGAATGGGTATTTTTCATCATCTATCTTGTCTTTATGCTTGGGGTAGGCATATTTTTCTTCCTGCGTTCTAAAAACGCGGGTGAGAAGGATTTTTTCCTTGGCGGACGCCAGATGGGTGCATGGGTATCGGCTCTTTCCGCCGGTGCATCAGACATGAGCGCCTGGGTCCTTATGGGATTGCCGGCTTCTATTTACGCTATGGGTATGGGACAGACCTGGATCGCCATAGGCCTCATTATCGGCTATGCTTTAAGCTGGATCTTTGAGGCACCTCGCCTTCGCCGCTTTTCTATTGCCGCTGACGATTCGATCACGATTCCTCAGTATCTGACAAAGCGCTTTCTTTCAAGGAGCAAAGCCCTTCAGATCATCTGCGCGGTAATTTTCCTCTTTGCCTATACTATCTACGCTGCTTCGAGCATTAAGGCCTGCGGGACCCTCTTTAATACTGTTATGGGTATTGATGCCGGTATGGCCATGTATATTGCAGCCGCTATAATTATCGGCTACACTTTCCTCGGCGGTTTCTCCGCTGTTTGCTGGACTGACTTTTTCCAGGGTCTGCTCATGCTTGCCGCTCTTCTTGTGGCTCCTATATTTGCCCTTGCCATGGTAAAGCAGGGCTGCGCGGTTCAGGCCGAACTTCCCGAAAATTTCTGGAATTTTACTGCTGACTGGCGCGATATCGTTTCCGGTCTCGGCTGGGGACTTGGCTACTTCGGAATGCCTCACATCATCATTCGTTTCATGTCTATACGTTCCGAGAAGGAAGTACGCAAATCTGCGGTTATCGGTATAACATGGACATTTATCATTCTTACTTTCTCAGTTATTGCCGGAGCTGTAGGCAGAGTGCTTCTCGGCCAGATAGAGAATTCCTCCATTGTGTTTATTACCATGGTCCGCAGGATCTTCCCTGTGGCCATTTCCGGAATTCTGCTTTCTGCCATACTTGCCGCGGCAATGAGTACCGCAGATTCCCAGCTGCTGGCGTCGGCATCATCTTTCTCCAGCGATGTCTATAAACCGATTTTCCGTAAAAACGCTTCTGATAAAGAAATGCTATGGGTCAGCAGAATTGTGGTTGCCGTTATTGCAGTTGTCGCACTTATTATTGCGGCAGATCCCGGCAGCGGAACGATCATGAATCTTGTAGAAAACGCCTGGGGCGTATTCGGTGCCGCCTTTGGCCCGGCCATACTTCTTTCTCTGTTTTGGAGGAGATTTACCTTCTCCGGAGCAATCGCAGGTATTGTCGCCGGTGCAGGAGTGGATATACTGTGGCTCGCTTTCCTCAAAGCTTCAACAGGAATTTACGAGATCATTCCCGGATTTGTTATCAGCTTTGCCGCCGCGGTCATAGTATCTCTCCTTTCCCCCGAACCCACAGAAGAAGTTAAAGCTCTGTTCAATAAAGCATCAACATCAACAGAGATATAATAAAAAGCTCGGAATGTTCCGGGCTTTTTTAGTCAAAATGTTTTTTCGTGTATGTTGTCCCAATTGCGGTTTTCGCACCAGTAGACTTTCATTTCTGTGACATCAAATACCATTGAGACTACAGTCGGGCAGACTTCCTGGGAGACTTTTTTCAGCACCTTGAAGCAGTCGCTTACGTCAAAATCATCTGTGGCCTCCTTCAGCATTTTTTTTGCGTCGTTATACCTGTCCCAACCCATCCAGGGGTGAGTTTCCCTGTCCATCTTGAAGGGTGAAAAGTTGGTAAGGACCTGGTATTCAGGCTTTTCATAGTAGCGGTGACCCTGGCCCGGAACAATGTGCAGAACGTTGCCGTTCTTGTCGGACAGAGAAGACATGAAGGTCAGACCGGGAATGCTGCAGACCTTGCCGCTTTCGGCTATGGCCCTGACTTCTTCAAAAGTTTTCCTGCCTGAAAGAAGATCTATGTCCAGCATGATGACGTTGGTCTCATCACCCTTGGGGTCGCTTCTTTCATCAAAGGGCCAGCAGGTGGGCATGCCCACAAAGTCGCCTCTTGAATTTGCGCCGAAAAGGGGCAGCCAGCCTTCGTTGGGATCGTTGATCTCTATGAAAACGCCGGAGTCACTTTCCCTGACCCTGTATTCCATGTTGAGAATATCAAGATTCCATCCGACTATGGTTTTCTTTCTGTTGGAAATAATACTTGTACACATTTT
>JAKSSR010000095.1 GCA_024402995.1 Clostridia bacterium
TAAGCGAGGAACTGAAATGATTGATATAAAAGTAATCGAAGAAGTCAGACAATATTTAAACGCCAGGCTCATAGTTTGTGACCAGGAAATCCCTCTTGCCCCAAAGGCCGGGGCAATTTTCGGCGGCTCATTATCAAGAAGGAAAGCCGCAGAATCGATTTCCTTCAATGAATGTGCATGTGATGATCTTCCTGCACCATGTATGTCGGTCAGCGCGGCCCGGGAAGAATTGCTACGCCGCCTGGCGGAAAGGGACGAGAGTTTTTCAGAATATCTGCTTGGAATTATAGACGCCGCAGGCATGACCGACGTGGAATGCTATACCAAGGCTCAGATAACAAGGCAGCTCTTCAATCGCATTAAGAATACTAAGGATTACCGTCCTGCAAAAAATACTGTGATCGCTCTTGCCTTTGCCCTTGAACTGCCTGAAGAAAACTTCAGAGGTCTTCTTAATAAGGCCGGATACTCTCTTTCTCACGCAAGCCGTTTCGATCTTATAGTCGAATACTGCGTCACTCACGGAATATACAAAATCGATGATGTAAACGATCTGCTCTTCTCCTTTGACCAGCCTCTCCTCGGTTCGAAATAAGGAGCATTGGATGAGAATTCTTATCAGAATACTGATCACTCTTTTAGTCGCTCTCGGAATGATAGTCGCCCAACAAACGGGGGCGGCGGATATAAGTTTTGAGGATCTTTTCCCCCATGCTCCCGTGGAAATGCCTGAAGATTCCTGCTTTTCCATTGAGTTTCTTGATGTGGGGGAAGGGGACAGTGCCCTTGTTGATTGTGACGGCCATTATATGCTCATAGACGGAGGGGGCTCGGATCGATCCAGCTTCATATATACCAAACTTAAGGATAACGGGATCAATCACCTTGATTATATAGTAGCCACTCATCCCGACGCTGACCACGTAGGCGGCCTTGCCGCTGCCCTGAATTACGCTTCCGTGGACGTGGCCTTCTGCTCTTGCGAAACCAGAGATACCAGGGCCTTCAACAGTTTTGTAAAATATCTGGATAAGCAGGGAAAAAAGATCACCGTGCCTGATGCCGGCGACAGCTTTGATCTGGGAAGCGCAGAGGTCACTGTACTCGGCCCGGAAAAGGGGCAAAGTTACTCGGACAATACGTCCATTGTCCTTCGCATTACCTACGGCAATACGTCTTTTCTCTTTACCGGGGACAGTGAAATGGAAGATGAAAAATCCCTTCTTTCTTCCGGACGCAAATTAAAAAGCGACTTGATAAAAGTCGCTCATCACGGAAGTCGGTCTTCTTCATCTCAGGTCTTTCTCGATGCGGTAAAGCCTGATTTTGCCGTTATATCTGTGGGCAAAGATAACTCATACGGTCATCCCGCAGCAGAGGTGCTTGAGCGCCTTGAAAAGCTCGGCGCTGAAATATACCGTACTGATTTGAACGGTACCATTCGCTGTATTTCAGACGGCAACACTATCACTTTTGACTAATCATCATAGCCCATTTTCTTCTTCATATCCCCATAGCTTTTGTCGTACTGCTCCTGGGTTATGGCACCGTTGGCCAGGAACTGCTGAAGCATGGCCTTCTGCTTAAGGAACAGCTGATGATTCTTCTCGTCGTGGTCCATGGTCTGCCATTTGACCTGGTCTATGCCGAAACTGAGAAAGAGGCTTCTCAGCCAGCCTGCGATGTCAGCCTTTGAAGTATTGTTGAGGACTCGTCCTTCAATGAATTCACTTTCTGGAGCTGAGAGCTTCAGGCCTTCAACTGTATTTCCCATATCGCTTCCGCCGGAAGTAGCGAAGGGAATAATGGTCTTTCCGGAAAGATCATAGGTTTCAAGGAAGGTATTGATGATAGTGGGAGCAACGTACCACCAAATGGGGAAACCTAAAATAATAACATCGTAATCAGCCATCCCTATGACGCTGCTGTCGATTTCGGGACGGCTGCTTTTGTCTTTCATTTCAAGAGAGCTGCGGCTGGAAGGATTCATCCAGTCCAGATCATCTTTAGTGTAGAGCTCTCTGGGGACTATTTCAAAAATATCGCACTCAAGGAGCTGGGCAATAGTCTGTGCTATGTTTTCAGTTGTTCCTGTTGCGGAAAAGTAGGCAACCAGTTTTTTCATTCTTAACCTCCAGGGATATGGTCATGCGGGGATATGCCCCCTACATTTTGAGAATTATATCACAGTGATCTAAAAGTGCAAAAAATATTTTGGGGCAGTCAAAACTTTCCCTTATACCCGGTACGTGATTTTTGCTGTAAGTAGCATTTCGAGATCTATGATACACTTAAACCGTAAGCAGAAATAAGGAGGTCATCATATGAAAGACTATAAGAATGCCGGTCTCGGAACTAAGGCTATCCACGCCGGTAATAAAGAAGACAAGCAGTACGGTGCTCTCGCAACACCTATTTTCCAGTCATCCACATTTGTTTTCGATTCCTGTGAACAGGGCGGAAGACGCTTCGCAGGCGAAGAAGACGGATTTATCTACACCAGACTTGGCAATCCCACAGTCAGCATTCTCGAAGATAAGATCGCCATTCTCGAAGGCGGCGAAGCATGCGCAGCGACCGCATCCGGCATGGGCGCTGTTTCCTCTTGTCTTTGGACCATTGCAGGCGCAGGCAAGCACATCGTCGCTGACCGTACTCTCTACGGCTGCACCTTCGCTCTTCTTTCCGAAGGCCTGACACGCTACGGCGTTGAGGTTGATTTTGTAGATACTTCCGACATTAACGACGTTAAGGCTCATCTGAAGGGAAACACCTGCTGCGTATACCTTGAAACACCTGCAAACCCCTCCCTTAAGATCGCAGATATCGCAGCTGTAGCAGAAGCCGTACACGCATATGATCCCGCAATCAAGGTCGTCTGCGACAATACTTTCGCATCTCCCGCTCTCCAGAATCCTCTGGCTTTGGGCGCAGATGTTGTAGTCCACTCCGCCACCAAGTACCTCAACGGCCACGGCGACGTTATCGCGGGCTTCGTAGTAGGTAAGGCTGACTTCATCAAGCAGGTCAAGCTCTTCGGTATCAAGGACATGACCGGCTGCACCATGGATCCCTTTGCCGCTTATCTCATTCTCCGCGGCCTCAAGACACTTGAGATCCGTATGGAACGCCACTGCGCAAATGCTCACAAGGTCGCAGACTTCCTGGCAACTCATCCCATGGTCGAAAAGCTCTACTATCCCGGCCTTGAGACTCACCCCGGCCACGATGTTGCCGCAAAGCAGATGAAGGATTTCGGCGCAATGATCGCATTTGAAGTCAAGGGCGGAAAGGCTGCCGGTGCAAAGCTGGCCAACAGCCTTGAGCTGATCTCTCTGGCAGTATCTCTCGGCGACGCAGAAACTCTCATTGAGCATCCCGCTTCAATGACTCACTCCGCATACAGCGAAGAAGAACTGGTCGAAGCAGGCATCCCCGCCGGTCTCATCAGACTGTCCGTGGGCCTTGAGAATGTTGACGACATAATTAGTGATTTAAAACAGGGTCTGGATAGGTTATAATTGCGGCAGGAGGTTCTGCAATTATGACTTTGACTCAGATGGTATATATTATTGAGATCGACCGCTGCGGTTCCATGAACAAGGCTGCCCGTAATCTCTTTATAAGCCAGACCGGTATTTCAAGCGCAGTAAATGAGGTTGAATCCGAGCTGGGGATTACCATCTTTACAAGAACCAATCGCGGTATCATTCTCACCGATGACGGTAGGGAACTTGTCAATCAGATCGGTCCCATAGTGGAAAGATGCCGTGCCATAGAACGTTTTTATGCTGAACGCGATTCTTCAAAACGCGTTCAGCTTTCTATTGCTTCTCAGCGCTACCCTTTCTGCGCAAAGGCTTTTGTGGACTTCATTCAGGAACTTGAGGAGCCTTTGCTTCAGCTGAGCTTTAAGGAAATGGAGATGGCTGCTGTCATAGATGACGTCTCCACTCGCCAGAGCGAACTGGGAATTCTTTTCGTCTCTGAAATGACAGAGCATTTTATAGACCGAATTCTGGCCAGTAAAAACCTTGAATTTAAAGGTCTTGCTGAAATCCAGCCCCACGTTTTCCTCCGAAAGAACCATCCTCTCGCAAACCGTAAGATTCTCACTGCGGAAGAACTTCAGGACTACCCCTACGTCGCTTTTTTCCAGACTGACAATAACCTGAATTTTGCCGAGGAAGCCGTTCCGGCCAGCGCTTTTTCCTGCGATAAGACCATATGGGTCACCGACCGTGCTACCTTCTATAACATTACAGCTCATACGGATGCCTTTTCCATAGGAAGCGGTGTTCTCCCCGAAGGCTACAGCGATGAGCGGCTTCTTGCCATCCCTCTTGAAAGTCAGTACGCAATGCGCCTTGGCTATATCAAGATCAAAGATGCGAAACTTAGCCAGGCTGCCGCCAGTTTTATTGACACCCTTACCAATGTTATGAATGAGCTTCGCTTGTAAGAAAGGAGGATGCTATGATTTCTTCAAAAGCCAACGTTCTGTGCGTCCTTAAGATCCTTGAAGAGTATTCAGATGAAAACCATGTTATTTCCGTAAACGAAATAATACAGAAGATGGATACTCTTTATGAACACAAGGTGGATCGCCGCACAGTATACGGTGCCATTGAGACCCTTATCGAATTCGGATATGACATACTTACTTACAGCGATACGAGGGAGGGCTACTGCCTGGCTGAAAACGTCTTTACTCCGGCAGAGATCCGTTTGCTCATAGACGCTATTTTTAACTGCGAGTATATTTCCGCTAAGCAGACCGGCGATCTTCTCGCAAAACTTCGCAGTTTTATTTCAGTTTATGAACGCAGTGACTACAATTACTCAAAAGTCGTAAAAACTGAAAAAAAGACACCCAATCCACAGATTTTTTACAACATTGCAGCCCTTGATCAGGCAATTACGGAGAAGCGTAAAATAGCCTTCACCTACTGCGATTACGATTATGACAAGAAGCTGAAGCCCCGCCGTGACGAAAAAGATGTTGGTAACCCCTACGTTATGACCTGCGACAGCGGTCACTATTACGTTGCGGCAATTACTCAGCGGCATCCCCAAGTTACTTATTACCGTGTGGATATGATGAAGGACATTGAGGTCCTTCATGAATCTGCTGATGTTTCCCGTAAAGAGGCCGGACTTGATACTGACAAGAAGATAGTTTATGCCTTTGCCGGAAATCCTGTTGCCATTCAGCTGCACTGCAGGAAGCAGGCCCTTCGCTACGTAATTGAGCGCTTTGGCAACGACGTAATGATACAGGAAAACCCTGACGGTTCCTTTGATGCCCATTTCTCTGCCGCTCCGGGGGGAGTTAAGCTTTGGGCGCTGCAGAATATCGAAAGCGCCGAAGTTGTTTCTCCCAAGTCTCTGCGCAAGGAAATTGCCGATATCATCAAAGGCAGCGCGTATATGAAAGACGGCGAATAATTTATGCCGAGTATGTAAAAAGCACTTTGCAGTGACGCAAAGTGCT
>JAKSSR010000096.1 GCA_024402995.1 Clostridia bacterium
CCAAGGCAGCAGCGCAGTAAGCATTGATGAATTCACCGATGTTTACTGCGTTTTTTATGGGATATAATCGCAAAACGCAATAAAAAAGATCCCCTGCTGCTGTGCAGGGGATCTGCGTCATCGTTTGAAAACTATGTATTCTGTTCCTTAAACGATTTCCTCTGTATTACTCTTTATTCCTTTTCTCAACAAGCATTCCGGCTCTTTTTCCGGGCTTTCCTTCAGACCAGGCCAGAATACCGTTAACGTAGACCTTGTATATTCCTACAGCAGTATGGAAAGGATCACCGTATACACCGCGTTCTGCCACTGTATCAGGGTCAAAAATAACTATGTCAGCAAAGAAGCCTTCCTTGAGATGTCCGCGATCCTTAAGCCCCAGTATTCGTGCAGGAACAGATGTGAGTTTTGCCACGGCCTTTTCTACAGGCATAAGTTTTTCTTCTCTTACAAGCTTCAGGAATCTGGCAGCACTGGAAGTTGAGCGAGGATGCGGCTTTCCCTTTTTTTCACCGGTAACGAAATCGGAGCTTCCGCTGTCTGAAATTACCGCAAGGTCTTCTCTTCTCATAAAGTTCAGAACATCTTCATCTGACATAGAGAATGTTATTGCTGAAACGTTTGAATTGCAGCGTTTCATGACAGTGCGATATGCATCAGCCACAGAGGTTCCGAGCATTTCAGCAATTTCGTCAAAACGCTTTGCTTCAATTTCGGGCCAGGCGCCGTTGGTAGTCGAAATCATGTAGAGATCGGGGCCGCCTACACGTTCCATCTTGAGTTCAACATTTTCTTTTATTCCAGGCCAATTTTCATCTGCAGCAAGGCCGGCAGTGATCTCATCATTGGTGCCCGTTTTGGCCCAACGGGGCAGCAGAGTTTTGATGGTAGTATTAAAGGCTGTGAACGGATACTGATCGGCAGTAACGCAGCTGTCCTTCTGCATCCCGTCAAGAGCGGCAAGAACCTCACCGGCTTTGCCCCAGTTATTCTTGTGAGAGACCTTAAGGTGGGAGATATGAAGATGGGCGCCGCTTTCCTTTGCGATACGGTGGACCTCTTCGAGGGCATCAAAAATGCGATCATCCTCATTGCGCATATGCACCGAGACAATGCCATCAAATTCAGCTACGACCTTGGCGAGTTCAACGAGTTCCTGTGTTTCGCAGCACAAGCCGGGCATATATTCAAGGCCCAGAGACATGCCAAGGGCCCCGGCTTCCATTTCTCTGCGAAGAAGCTTCTTCATTTCTTCAACTTCTTCCTTGGGAGGAATAGGAGCGTAGGGATTGCTCAGGCAGCAGTTCCTCAGATTGCCGTGTCCGACTAAAGTACCCATATTTGCGCCAAAAGCCATGGTTTTGAGTTCTTCTTTCATATCAGCCATGGTCAGGGCTTTGATCTCAGCATTTTCCTGCCTTTTCTTCGGAATGACCGATGTACCGCAATTTCCGGCAATATCAGTCGTTACTCCCTGATGGAGACGTCCTTCATATCCGGGAGCTGTCCAGGGAGTTGAATCCGAATGAGTATGCATATCAATGAATCCGGGACTTACGACCAGTCCCTTGGCATCGACACACTCTTTGGCAGGCAGTGTCTCGTCAGAACTGATCTTTGCAATTCTGCCATCCTGAACGTATAAAGCGGCGCGGTAAGTGGGAGCACCACTGCCGTCGGCAATGAGGCCGTTTTTTATAACTAAATCAAACAAATCTGTTCCTCCGATGTTTTATGATCTACCATTTTCTCCAAAACAGATGAAAACAATCAGGTTTCTTTGCAAGAGATTCCTCAACCAGTACTTGCATTTCACACAAGCAAAAGACTCCGTCCTTTACTTCAACTTTTCCTTTTCTCTCCGGGGTATCGAATTTACCTTCTTTATATGACGGATCCAGAATTACGATCCGGCCGTCTTCGGCTTCAGCAATAGCACAGATATAGTGTCCGCCCTTTGTGAATACGGGAGAATAGCCATCACGAACCTTGCAGTGAATAACAGCGGCACCTCCGGTACGTAGACAATAACGAAGACGCTCGGGATCATCGCTGGCCTCGTACTTTAGGTTGAACCTTTCCGCAAAGGCAGGAGCAAATCTGGCATAATTGGTTCCGGATAAATTATTTGCCTTTGCTTCGTAGGACAGTTGAACAGCGTCTTCCATTGTAAACTCAGGATCTACAAGAAGATGGTCAAGAACCATCATGGCACTTGCAAGACCACATCCACTTGATGAAAAAGTCGTTGTCTTGCCCCGTTCGCAGTCAGGCTCATCGGTGTGAGTAATGTAGGGTAATCCCTTATGCGGAAGTTGGTTTACATAAATCATTTTTTCTCCTTTAAATAGAAAATCTTATAACAGTTTTCCGATATACTCTTTTACTTTATCGAGTTTACTTTCCGTCCAGCGCCCTTCTTCTGCCTTTGCCGCGAGAGGCGTAATGATAGAAAAGTCCATATGTTCATTCTCCACATAGTTCTTAGGATGATCAATGAAATAGTATTTATCCCATCCTTCCTGATCCATATGGGTGAATTTCTGAGGATCAACGAAAATCATATTCCGTCGGTCCTCCGCAACAAATGCCTTGGCCGAATACGGTTCCAGAAGTTCGTACTCAGCAGGATCGATATTGGTAAAAATATTAGGTAAGGCAGTTTCCTCAATTCGCTCATCACCGCGAACTATATGAATTCCCATAGGTTCAAAATCTATGCGGTCTTCAGTAAAAATAAGTTTCAGAATAACCCCAAGATCAGTATACATATGGTTGCGCTGATAATCTGTATCGAAAATAAAATTTCCGAGTGAGTAAAAAATCATCTTCCCATCAGGAAATAACTCGTAGTTTTCAGGGACATGAGGATGGTGGCCAACAACTGCGTCAGCCCCCAACTCAAGATACTTTATATACAGGTCCCTTGTATATGGACTTGGCATACAGGTAAATTCTTCTCCGCCGTGTGCCACAACAATACACCAGCGGCATTTTGCCTTGATCTCCTTTATGCGCTCTCCGATGAGGTTCAGATCACTCCAGCGGAATACCCCCGGGGAAGAAGCCGTCGCCGGAATACTGTTTGGTTGGTAAGCAACACCGAACATGCCTATTCCGCCAGCTTCATCAAGATATGCCGGCTCCGACGCATCAATTTCGTTTCTCCCGGCTCCTATGGTCCGGCTGCCCATTGAGGCAGCAAAATCAATGGTTGAAACCAGGCCATCCAAACCGACATCCATAATGTGATTATTGGATATATTCCAGATATCAGCCTTGATATCCTGGAGAAACCTTATAGCCTCCGGGTTCATAGAGTGAAAGAATATGTCATGCTTGCCGTCATCGACAGCATTCATCATTACACCTTCAACGTTTGCAACTACATGATCGGAATCACAGATAAAGTCACGGATGCTTTTTCCAAGTAAATCAGCATCCTTCCAACGTTTATCCATGTACCTGTCAAAGCCTATATCTCCGGTAAAGACGATTGATGTCCTCTTCTTTTCTGGCATTTTGTATTATTTTACTCCTCCATTAGCCTCTGTGCACCCATGACTTCCATTAAAATGGCGTTTTTCATGGCGTTTTCACTGGGAGCGAGCCACTCATTGTGCAGCTTCTGCCTGTGGGAGCTGCTGCCGTCTGTTGTGCCGACCTTAAAGTAGCAAGAGGGAACCTCATTGGCAAAGAAAGAGAAATCTTCTCCGCCCATAGTAGGAACATCGCGCATAACATAAGAGTCTTTGCCGAGAGTCTCTTCGGCAAGGGCAACCATTTTGTCGACTGTCTGAGGATCATTGATGATGGGGGGATATCCATCACCAAATGTAATTTCAGCCCTTGCTCCGGATGCAGCAGCAGTGGAGTTTACAATCATTGATGCCTTTTCTCTGATTTGATCTCTGACTTTTAAACTGTATGTGCGGATAGTGCCGTCCAATTCTACGAAATCGGCTATGATATTGCTCTTTGAACCTCCGTGAATGGTCCCGAAGGTAAGCACAGCGGGATCAGTAGGAGCAACCATGCGGCTTACTACTGTCTGAAGATTATTTATGACCTGAGCAGCAACTACAACTGCATCAACACCGTTCTGCGGAGTTGATCCATGGGCAGACTGCCCGTAAATACGGACCTTTACTCCTGAAGAACTTGCGTTAGACTGTTTACGGGCGAATTCAAGAAGTCCGACAGGCTTATCAGGAACAATGTGATATCCCAGCATGTTGCTTACATCGGGGTTCTTCATATACCCATCGGCGATCATATATTTTGCTCCGCCGCCCTTTTCCTCAGCAGGCTGGAAAAAGAGCTTAACCGCGCCATTCATTTCTCCTTCGTGGGCCTTGAATATCTTCGCAGCTCCAAGGAGCGTCGCAGTATGCAGATCGTGACCGCAGGCATGCATAACACCGGGAACGGTCGATTTATATTCAAAGTCGTTCATTTCTTCAATGGGAAGGGCGTCAATGTCAGCGCGAATACCGATGGTTTTGCCTTTTTCCGGATTTCCGATAACAGCAACAACACCGTGACCGCCGACGTTTGTCACGTTTTCAATACACATTTCAGTGAGTTTTTCGCTGATATACTCCATTGTTTTCTGCTCTTCGTTTGACAGTTCAGGGTACATGTGAAGATGTCGGCGCATTGCAGCCACTTCGTCAAAAATACCTTCGATTTCTTTTTTAATCTGTTCAGCAGTCATCATATCTTCTATTCCTTACGTTTCTTTTCAAATTCAGCCTTTAAAGCACTAAGATATTCAGGTTCATTGAGACACTTTAATGCCTCAAGGCCGGCAATCTGGCTTGCCGTAAGCATTGAGACCTTTGCATTTTCGGTCTTTCCAAAGGACGCATATTCATCGGTATGGCCCGGTGCATCACAGTAGTAAGTGTGGAAATAAATCATGGGAGCGACCCATGACACATTACCCACATCTGTAGAGCCACGCCCCGCCGGGTGGTCGTAGTGGATATTCTTGCATCCAAGTTCTTCCATGAACCTGAACATATCGTTTCTCGGAGCTTCCAACGACAGCAGACTGTCGTACTGCTTGCGTTCAACGTATTCAACCGTGGTACCGGTCATAAGGCAGGCACCCTTCATGATATCGTAGAAGCGCTGCTTCATTTCCTGAAGATAATTGGAGTTGGTGTTTCGCAGAGTGACGACACAGACACATTTATCCGCAACTACATT
>JAKSSR010000097.1 GCA_024402995.1 Clostridia bacterium
AGGTGGCAGAACCGTCGCATCCGGCGTTGTTGCAACCATTATCGAATAATTAAAACGTTTACACTGAAGCCCCCTCGCCATTGAGGGGGCTTTTTTACGAAATGAGGTAGAAAATGGATAGTCTTGCACTGATCAACGGCAAAGTTTACATAGAAAAGGATAAGTTCGCGGAAGCGGTATACATTGAGGACGGCATTATCAAGGTCGTCGGTGACAGCGAAGAGATTCTCGGAAAGACCGATTGGGATACTGAGATCATTGACTGTGCAGGCAGAACCGTTATTCCCGGACTTAACGACAGCCACATGCACATGCTCATGGTCGGTACCGGCCTTATGGAGGTCAAGACCAGCGACGTCACTTCCATTGACGAACTTGTTGATCGCTGCAAGAAATACATGGAAGACAATCCTGAACTCTGCAAGAACGGCCTTTACAGTATGGGCTTCAATCAGGATCTTTTCACAGAGGGTGAAAAGCGCATCCCCAACCGCCACGATCTTGACAGAATTTCAACAGACATTCCCGTGATCATGGCAAGAGTCTGCGGTCACGTTACAAGCTGCAACACCAAGGTTATTGAAATGCTGGGCCTTGAAAAGGGCGCTCAGCCCTGGGACGGCGGAACCGTTGAACTTGAAGAAGACGGTTATCCCAGCGGAATTTTCACGGAGCAGTGCGGAGAAAGACTCCATCAGACCATTCCTCCCCACACCAAGGAGGATATTATCAAAGCCTTTACTAAGGCTCAGGAATACGCAATTTCCAGGGGTTTGACCAGTATCCAGACCAATGATGTAGGCCAGTGCGAACTTGGTATGGACGCAACCTTTGCAACTATACATGAAATTTACGACCGCGGAATGGGCAAGCTCCGTTATCGTCATCAGGTCTGCGTCAGCAGTCCCGAGGAACTTCAGCACTTTATCGATACTGAGTGGAAGAACGGCAAGTATGAGGATCCTCGCCGCCTTGCTCTCGGTCCTCTTAAGCTTTTCAAGGATGGTTCCCTGGGCGGAAGGACTGCTCTCCTCAGACACGAATATCTTGACGATCCGGGCAATTTCGGTGTAGAAAGCATTTCCGATGAGTGCATGGATACTATGTGCAAAATGGCCGCTGATGCCGGAATGCAGATCATAACTCACTCCATCGGCGACGGCGCCATTGAAAAGATGATCAATTCCTACGAAAAAGTAGGCGCCACCGGCGTCAATCCTCTCCGTCACGCTATCGTTCACTGCCAGATCACCGACAAGGAACTGCTTCAGAGGATCAAAGATGACAACATTCTGATTTTCTATCAGCCGGTTTTCCTTGATTACGATCTTCACGCCGTCATTCCCAGAGTGGGACGCGAACTCTCTTCTACTTCCTACGCATTTAAGAGCGCAAGAGACATGGGGATCCACTGCTCCTACGGCACCGATTCTCCCGTGGAAGACTGCAACCCCTTCCACTGCATCTGCCATGCCGTTACCCGCAAGGATACCAACGGCGAACCATATTTCGGCTTCTTCCCCGCAGAGTGCGTCAGCGTAGAAGAGGCTATTGACGATTACACCATCGGCTCCGCCTACGCAGAGTTTGCGGAAAACTTCAAGGGCCGCATTAAGCCCGGCTACCTTGCCGATATGCTGATCCTCGATACCGATATCTTCAGCTGTGATCCTCTGGAGATCTACGACGTTCTCCCCGATATGACCATTATCGGCGGCGAACTGGTATATAAGAAAAATTAGAAGTCGGCCCCAACGCAGCAAGGGGGCCTGACTGTTTCAGGAATGGGTGAAATTCCCTATCGGCGGTATACTCCGCGAGCCTTCGGGCCGAGCCGGTGCAACTCCGGCAGCGACGGTCAAAGTCCGGATGAAAGAAACGAGGTGTTTTAAAAATGAATAACGTAAGCAAGCGTACCAAAGATCTGACCAAAATGGCCATTCTTACGGCTATTTCTCTGGTCCTGGTCACTATCTGCCATTTCCCCATTCTTCCTGCTCTCAGTTTTCTGGAGTACGACCCGGCCGACGTTCCCATCCTTCTGGGGACCTTTGCCATGGGACCTGCGGCAGGCCTGCTCATGACCCTGGCAGTATGCCTTATTCAGGCATTTCTCCTTGGGGGCAACGGCCTATACGGCGCGCTCATGCATTTTATTGCGACCGGCACCTTCGTGTTTGTCGCCGGCTCTTATTACAAGAGCCACAAGACCAAGAAGGGGGCGGTCATCGCCATAGTTCTGGGCATCATCTGCTGGATCATAGTGATGGTCATTGCCAATATATTCATCACTCCCGCATTCATGGGAGCTCCGAGAGAAGCTGTGATTTCAATGCTTCCGGGCATTGCCCTCTTCAATGTCATCATATCCGCAGTCAACTCCGCCATTACCTTTTTACTCTACAAGCGTGTATCCGGAGTTCTGCATCGCTGATATATGGACAAGAAGTATATTTTCAAAAGTGAAGAAGACACTATGGCCTTTGGCGCTGAATTTGCCAAGGAACTTAAGGCCGGCGACGTTATCGCTCTTACCGGTGACCTGGGTGCGGGCAAAACCGCAATGACCCGGGCCGTGGCAAGAGGCTTGGGCATTACAAGTCCCGTTACCAGCCCCACTTTTACCATAGTTCAGGAGTATGAGGGCGGGCGTCTGCCTTTGTATCATTTTGATATTTACCGCGTCCACGACGAGGACGAGCTTTTCGAAATAGGCTTTGATGACTACCTCCACGGCGACGGCGTCTGCATGATAGAATGGGCAGACCTGGCCGAAGACCTTCTCCCCGAAAACACTATGAATCTGCGCCTTTCCTACGGTGAGGGCGAAAACGAAAGGATATGCGAGATATGCTGATTCTTGCAGTTGAAACTACCGGTCCTCTGTGCTCAGTAGCACTCTGGGACGGAAAGAATATGCGTCAGAGCGTCAATCAGACCCAGTATTCCCACCTGGAGGAAGTGGTCCCCATGATCAAGGCCATTATGGCGGAAAACTCCCTTAAGGCCGAAGATCTGGATGCCATTGCTGTGTCCAGAGGACCCGGTTCCTTTACCGGTGTCCGCATCGGCATGGCAACGGTCAAGGGCCTTGCTCAGGTCTGGAACAAGCCGGTCATTGAGGTCCCCACTCTTGCAGGCTTTGCCTTCGGTTCATACGACTGGATGAAGTCCGGCAAGGTGCTTATCTGCCCCATGTTCGATGCCAGAAGAAGCCAGGTCTACTCCGGCGTTTACGAACCTCAGAGCAAAGAGGCCGTCGTTGAGGATGCGGCCTACGGCATAGAGGAGCTTATGGAAAAGATCCGCGCTCTTAAGGACAAGTATGACTACACAGTCTTTTTCGGCGACGGCATCAAGGTCTACAAGGATCGTCTGCCCGAATGCGGCATTCCCTACGAGATCGCTCACGAAGAAGACATGTTCCAAATGGCTTCCAACGACGCCAGATTGGGAGAAGTCCTTTACAAAGAAGGCGCTCTGAAGGACTGCTATACCTGCCAGCCCGAATACCTGAGACTGGCTGAGGCCGAAAGAAAGCTGAAGGAGAAAAACGATGCTTAACATACGCAGAGGCGTTCTTGAAGACGCAAAGCGCATGGCAGAGCTGGAACCGGTCATTTTCCCCGAGGACCCCTGGAGCTACGAATCTCTGGCCAATGAATTCTCGGGAATAAACGATACTAGATATTTCGTGGCAGAAGAAGACGGAGTCGTCATAGGCTACGCGGGCCTCTGGGCCATTAAACCCGAAGCAGACATAGTCAACGTAGGCGTCCACCCCGACGCAAGAAGAAAGGGTATTGCGAGAAAAATACTTACGACTCTCATATCCGACGCGGAAGATGACGGCATAACTGATATTACTCTGGAAGTCCGCGTCAGCAACAGACCTGCCATTGCCCTTTACGAGAGCTTCGGATTTGAAAGCGCGGGAATACGCAGAGGATATTACCAGAACGGTGAAGATGCGCTCATTATGTGGCGCAGAAAAGAAGAACAATGAAAGACGGCAAGCACATTACAATGGGAATAG
This sequence comes from Clostridia bacterium, assembly GCA_024402995.1. Lineage (GTDB taxonomy): Bacteria > Bacillota > Clostridia > Peptostreptococcales > Anaerovoracaceae > JAKSSR01. Next base: position 4,037 of record JAKSSR010000097.1, read on the forward strand.
AATCCAGCTGCGACGAAACGGCCATCGCCGTCGTAGCTGACGGAAGAGAAATCCTTTCCAACGTCATTTCCTCCCAGATAAGCATACATACCCAATATGGCGGAGTTGTTCCGGAAATCGCTTCAAGACATCATCTGAACAATATTCCCCACGTTTTCAGTCAGTCCCTTGAGGAAGCAGGAGTCACTCTTGATGAAGTCGACGAGATAGGGGTCACTGCCGGTCCGGGCCTTGCAGGAGCTCTGCTTATGGGCACCGCCTTCGCCAAGGCTGTGGCCATGGCCGCAGACAAGCCCCTTGTTGGCGTCCATCACATCCAGGGGCACATCATGGCAAATCTGATCGAGCATCCTGATCTGAAACCGCCTTTCCTGGCTCTCGTAGTCAGCGGAGGCCATACTCATCTGGTTGAGGTCCGCGGATACAACGAATTCAAGATCCTTGGCGCCACCAGAGACGATGCCGTAGGCGAAGCCTATGACAAGGTTGCAAGAGTCCTCGGTCTTGGATACCCGGGAGGGCCTAAAATCGACGCTCTGGCAAAGGAAGGCGACAAAAAGGCTATAGAGTTCAAAAGAGTATATCTTGAACGCGACAGCCTTGATTTTTCCTTCAGCGGCACCAAGACGGGAGTAATAAACTACCTCCATTCCGAAGAACAGAGAGGCCATCAGGTCAACAGAGCCGATGTGGCCGCATCCTTCCAGGAGGCTGTTATCGAAGTCATTTCCAACAAGGCCCTAAGAGCTCTTGAAATGACCGGATACGACGGACTTGCAGTAGCCGGAGGCGTTGCCTGCAACAGCGCTCTCCGTGCCCGCCTCACTCAGATGTGTGAAAAGGCCGGAAAGAAAATTGACATTCCGTCTCCCATTCTTTGCACGGACAACGGCGTAATGATCGCCGCAGCAGCTTATCACAAGGCTCAGGAGGGACATTTCACCGGTCTCCGCCTCGACGTCTGGCCCGGTCTGAATATGGAGACCGGCCTGGGAAAACTGGAAGTATAGAACTAAAGAGCAAAACAAAAACGGCAGGCTTTGAACCTGCCGTTTTCTCGTCGTGTTATTCCGTTTGTATTCGTTCTCTTCGATATCCTTTACGATACCTGCGACGGTCTGGAGCTGTCCCGCGTCTTCGTCGGGTATTTC
>JAKSSR010000098.1 GCA_024402995.1 Clostridia bacterium
TTTTGAGATTCGTCAAAAAGCCATGATCCATTTTGAATCCGACTATATCATTTTTGTCTGCAAACTCCGCAATATATGCATTAAATGCTTCCAGATTGTCGAACTCCGCACTGCATACAATCTCGTCAACATCATTTTTTATCGTAAGTGTGTACTTGTATTCTTTTTCTTTGTACTTGAAGTTTTTCCTTCCAAATACTGCATCCTCAGGAACGCCAAGGAGATTATAAAGGAATTCTGTATCTTGTATCAGCGCGTCAACCTCATTTACGCAAATACCGACCTCATCATAGAACGGCTTGCCATTGAAACCTTCTTCCACGATATCATATGTAACATCATCCAACGCAGCCTTCATCTTGACCAGCGAATATACAAACATAAAGCCATTATAGTGCTCTTTTATATCTTCGACGCCGAGAAGTCTTTTTACAGTTTCATTAGCTTCATAAAAATTGTCGAAAAGCATATCGATTTTAGGTATTGAATCAAAAAGGGACCCCTCACAGATATCTTTAGCTACTGCAGCAAAATATGACCTTGCCATAAATCTGAGCTTATACGGTTCGTTGTTAATAAGCATACTTTGTTCCTCCAAATTGTTTATATCTTTTCTTGCCTTTTCCTGACAAACACATATTACAACAATCATTGTCCCATATACCGGACTAAGGATGGTATTTCTTTATGTACTGCGGACGCAAGAATTTGTCAATTCCCATCGTCCAATATCGCATCAGGTTTTGCAAGAGATCGCCTTATGTAGTTTTCTACATATTTTTTATGATTATATCACAGGTACAATAATTTACCAAACACAATATTTCTCAGCTTTGGCCTGCGGTCGGGTCAATGCTAGCAAAAACGGCACAGAGCTGGAATCGTCTTTCCATCTTTGTGCCGTTCTTCTGTCATACGCTTTCGGGTTTGCGGGCTTGCGGGTTACGGGATTGAGGCTGCCCCAGGTTCCGCGCTTCATCGCGTTGATCTCACGCTTCTTTTTCTTCGAGAGCTTCTCGTAGGGTATGAATTTTTCCATATGCTTTCTCCTTTGCTGAAATGTCCGAGCGATATCATAGCAAAGGCAGAACGGGTTGTCAAATCACATTATTTGCCGAGTTCGATTTTGCCGTGCTTTTCCTCGTACTGCTCGATGCAGTCGCGGATGAGGATAAGAATCTGGCTGTTGGCGGAACGTCCCTCATAGTCGGCAACGGTGTGCAGCTTATTCAGCATCTCTTCATCAATGCGGATGGACAAGCTCTTTGTAGCCACAATATCACTCCAATCTAAAATTAATTTGTGTTTATTTTAGATTTGTTATGTGTTATTATGTTCTAAATAGATATAAAATGTATCTAAATTATATTCAGAAAGAGAACTCTTATGGACTACAAAGAAATGTATCTCAAAATGATGCGGGCATCGGAAGAGGCAATTCGCATTTTAATTCAGGCACAGCAGGAATGTGAGGAGATGTATGTCAGCGCCGAAGAGCCCGAGCTTATCGTGCTCCGTCCGGACGATGAGCAGGGGACTTGAAAAATCCGACCTCGACAGCAGGTGCTTCCTGTTGCGAGGTCGATTTGCTGTGTTATGCCTCCTGCCCGTAATCGCTACCGACAAGTGCTTCTGCGGTGAGTCGCAGCCCCAGCTTGAAGCCGATGGTGAAGGCTGTGACCTCCGTCATGCCGCTCAGCTCCGATGTAGCGTCCTTGAACTTTTCGAAGGTTTCTTTCTGCGCTTCGGTCAGCGTCTCTGTCAGCTTTTCTTCGTGCCGGGCGATGAGTTGCAGGATATGTGCGTATTCGCCGCTCCGGCGGCAGCTGCGCTCCGGTGGAGTGATATTTCCGTAGTATAGCTCTTCTATGACGCTCTCCACTTTACCACCTCCTTTGGTGGCGTAGACAATATCAGAGGTCGGCGCAAATAGCTATCCAAATCCGGAAAAGTTAAAGAATAAGTAACAATCGCCCTCGGCTGCCGGTTCTACCCGGTGTCGGGGGCGTTGCCTTTCAGTTGCTTCTTCCTACTTCAGCTTTTTATACGTCCAGTAAAAACAGGCGATTTAACGCTCTTGTATATGCAACGTAAAGCTCGTTGTCTGTCATGCCGTTGGGAATCACCAGCACGGTCTCAAATTCCATGCCTTTGGCTTCTCTCACAGTGTACACATCATACCCGCTCAAATCTTCGGATATTGCTGTCAGGGCTTCTTCGTCTTTGTATATGATGGCCTTACGGTCACCGAGCGAAGCAATCTGCCGCTCCTTGCTGATCTGGCTGGTTGGCTGCAGGTCAACTTCGACGCCTTCCAGTCCCATGCCGACCATGCTCATAAACAGCTCGTCGTTTACAAATTCCGTGATTTGCATGGTGTTGCGGTAATTCTCATTTATTGTGTACTTGGAGAAGGTGCCTACCGTGTTGAGCGCTTCCCATGAGCCGATACTGTAATCGCTGATTCGCTGGTCCATATCTCCATAGATGTTGAAAACGGCATTCCGGTTCATTGAGCGGATCAGTAAATATTCCGCAAGGGACAGGTCCTGTCCTTCATCTACGAACACATACGGGAAAGTGTTTTTCATACCGTAGCAGTAATAGTTTACGAGCAGTGTTGCGTATAGCTCTGCTTTGCAAATCGGCTTCTTTCTGTTGCCGGGCCTCATGCCCTTCGGCAGTATATCAAGAAACTGTTCGTCAAAAATCGAAATACGGCGAAGATTCTTTCTGCGTTCGATTTCATTTTGGATTTCTCTTGTGTCTTTGACGGCATCCTTCAGTTCTTTTCTTTGCTCAGAGAGCTTCGTTATCATTCGCTCATTTTCTCTCAGCGCCTGTACGCGGCGATCCACTCTCTGACGAAGCTTTTGCGCGTATTCTTCGCTGTAAAAATAAGCAGCGGCCTTGGGATCGATGTTTGTGTCAGCGTAGAGTCTTTCGTCGGCTTCGAGCTCTTTCCAGAAGGTGTTGTACGCGCAGAGGCACTCGATGTAGTATTCTGCTACGCTTCTTACGGTGATGCTTGAAATTTGCAGATCGTCCAGCAGCGGCAGCAGGTGCTCGTTAAACTGGCGCGACGGTGATAGCACCAGATATTTGCTTTGCTGAATACCGGGGTGATTGTAAAGCAGGTATGATATTCTGTGCAGCAGGATCATGGTTTTCCCGCATCCGGCACACCCTTGCACGATTATGTTTTCCTTTTGGGCCGCGCGGATGATCTGGTTCTGGTTCTGTTGGATGGACGGAATGATGTTTGTCAGCTCTTTGTGCTGACGCTTTTCCTTCAAGACTTTGAGAAGGAATTCGTCATATACTATTGCTTCCTCTTTTTCGTTGAGCCTCCTGCTTCTGTTGTATGTTTCTACAGCGCTGGAGAGGATACCATTCTGAATGACGACGTTTCTCTTGAATTGTACATTTGCCTGAAAGCGGCCGTTGATGCGAATGCTGGTCCGTGTTTTATCGTTTGCCAGAGCACCTATTGGAGATTGCCATGATACCACTGTCGGCATCCCCTGATCATACACGAGTTTTTCGCCAACAAAAACGTCTTCGGGTTCATCTTCTCCTTCAAACTGTAGGGACAGGTGGCAAAAGTAGGGTTTCTTTTCAACCCTCTGCATGGTGGCAACATCGGTGTGCCGTGCAGCGTTTCTATCCATTTCAGAAAAGTATTCACTCCCACTAAGGCTTATCTGCGTTCCGCCGGGGCCGGTCTCAAAGTCGTTCCATGACGGTTTATCAGGGCGCGTGATCGATGCACGGATCTTTTCAATTATTCCTTCTATTACTCGAACAATTCGGCTTATGTGGTATTTTTCTTCCTCTTCTATGTTCGCCTGGTAATTCCCCGAAAACAGACCGGGCAGAAATTTTCTTTCAGTAACACGTCCGCGGGTACGCACAACATCCGAAATGCTCAGGCGGGCGAGCTCCGCATCCGATTCCTTCTTTTCTGCAGCCATTTCAGAGGCACTTTCGACACGTAGGCGTGCAGCAGCCCGCTGCGCTTCTATGTCTTTCTGGCTCTTCGGGATCTCAGCGAGGCAGAATTGCTCATTCAGGCTGTATGTGTAGGCACCGAATTTACGCTTGTGCTCAACTCCGTTTTTGAAGGCTGTTCCATACGCTGTGCCGTTCTCAACCTTATCAACACGAAAAACGAATCCCGGACTCCACGCCTCTTTTCTGATTAATACCGGAAGACCCGTTTCTTTTATGATTTCTGAAAGTATATATGGTTTATTTCGCTCAACATTTGCCATTGCAGTCCCACCCTCGCTTTCAGGATATTTCGACACATAATATTATACTGGTTTCCCAAAAATTTGCAATAGGTCAGTGGGCTGTGATTCGTGCCGGGCGATGAGTTGCAGGATATGTGCGTATTCTCCGCTCCGGCGGCAGCTGCGCTCCGGTGGAGTGATATTTCCGTAGTACAGCTCTTCTATGATGCTCTCCATCATGCCACCTCCTCACATCCGCTCGATGCTGGCGTTATCGTCGGCATCGAAGCTCACACGGTAGCGGAACTCTGCACCGTTCCAGCCGCGGCTGATCGCCCGTATGCCGCCTTCGAAGGTGCTGTACATGCGGTCGAGATACTCGCCTGCGGGGAGCTGGTCTTTGATCTGCTGTATCTGCTTTTCTGTCATGGC
>JAKSSR010000099.1 GCA_024402995.1 Clostridia bacterium
TTATAGCCCTGCACAGCGCTCCTGTGTATAAAGTATTCATGCTGGGTTTTCTCCCGGGTTTTGTATATTTAGGCGGACTTGATCCTCGTTTGGAACTTCCGCGTCTTAAGAGTCCGCGCCTTGCCATTCCCCGCGGTGCAGTGGGAATAGGCGGTAAGCAGACCGGCGTATATCCCATACAGTCTCCCGGAGGGTGGCAGCTTCTGGGGGCGACGCCCTTGGACTTCTACGATCCCAAACGTGCGGAACCCATTCTTTGCCGTGCCGGCGACCGCATAGTATTTGAGCCCATATCCTCCTGTGATTATTACGATATAAGGCAGGAAATGCTCCGCGGAACTTATACTGTTAAGATTGACGGGGAGGCATAAAATGAGCATGAAAGTAATCAATCCCGGAGCCCTGACCACTGTTCAGGACAGAGGTCGTTTCGGATACCAGAGTAAAGGCGTCAGAGTCTGCGGAGTCATGGACGCTAAGGCTTATTCCGCTGCCATTGAAAGGGCGGGAGGAAAGGACGGCGATGCAGTTCTTGAGATGACTCTCTTCGGCGGGACCTATGTCTTTGAAGATGAGACTGCCTTTGCTCTCAGCGGTGCTGATATGGACCCGCAGCTCAACGGGAAGCCTTGTCCCATGGACAGCCGGATAAGTGCCAAAGCCGGAGATAAGCTTGATTTAGGCTTTGCTAAAGCGGGCTGCAGAACTTATCTGGCAGTCGCAGGAGGCATTGACGTTCCGGAAGTTATGGGCAGCCGGTCTACCGACGTAAAGTGTGCCATAGGCGGCATGGAGGGGCGTGCCCTCAGAGCCGGAGACGTGGTTCCTGTCGGTGCTGCAGAAGCACTGAAGCAGCCTGCGGTATTTCCGGAGAGAAGAACCTTTCCCGATGAGATCGTCATCCGCGCCATACCCGGACCTCAGGATGATATGTTTACCCGAAAGGGCTTGGAAACCTTTTTCGGCACACCTTATCTTGTCTCTGAAAACAGTGACCGCATGGGCTACCGTCTCGCCGGAGAAAAAGTAGAGAGCATCAACGGAACTGATATTATTTCAGACGGCATAGTCTTCGGGTCCGTGCAGATAACGGCGGAAGGACTTCCCATAATTCTCATGGCAGACAGACAAACTACCGGAGGATATGCTAAAATAGCAACAGTAATATCTGCGGATCTGCCTCTGCTGGCTCAGGCCAGACCTGGCAATACCGTCCGCTTCAAAAAAGTAAACTTAGAGGATATACGATGAATTACAGTGAAATGAGCCCTAAAGAAGTAAGGGCACTTATAAGCCGCGGCGAGATCGACTTTCCCACTCCGGGAATGTGTGCCGGCTATGCGCAGGCCAATCTGGTCATTCTGCCCAAGGAACTGGCGGATGATTTTCTGCTCTTCACCCAGAGAAATCCCAAAGCCTGTCCAGTGCTTGAGGTCACCAGGCCCGGCGACCGATTTATCCGCCAAATCGCCGATAACGCAGATGTGACCAGGGAAATACCCAAGTACAGAGTTTACAAGCGCGGAAAGCTTAAAAAGGAGCTTACAGAGGTATCTGATCTCTGGACTGATGACATGGTAGCCTTCCTTATCGGATGCAGTTTCTCCTTTGAGGACGCTCTTCTTAAAGCGGGCATTCCCATTCGTCACATCGAAGAAGGAAAGAACGTTCCCATGTATGACACCAATATCCCTTGCGAAAGTGCGGGACCCTTCCACGGAAACATGGTCGTCAGCATGCGCCCCATTCCCATTGCACTCATTTCCAAGGCTATTAACGTGACGGCGGCTATGCCTCGCGTTCACGGCGCTCCCATTCATATTGGCGCTCCGGAAGCCATAGGCATCAAGCGACTGGATAAGCCCGATTACGGCGATGCGGTTACCATTAATCCCGGCGAGATCCCCGTCTTCTGGCCCTGCGGAGTAACTCCTCAGAACGTGCTCATGAAGAGCAAGCCTGAGTTTGCTATCACCCACGCCCCCGGGCACATGTTTATCACCGATGTCCTCAACGAGGACTTAATGAACAAATAATAGATGACAAATTACGTTGATATAAATTGCGATCTGGGCGAAGGCATGACCACCGATGCCCAGGTGATCCCCCTTATTACTTCTGCAAATGTGGCCTGCGGCTGGCATGCAGGATCTCCTGAAATAATGAGGCAGACTGTAAAGCTTGCCAAGGAGTACGGTATACGTGTAGGCGCTCATCCCGGCTTTGACGATAAGGAGAATTTCGGGCGTACTGAAGTAATAATGTCCGCTGCTGACATAGAAGAAATGACCAGGCTCCAGGTCAAGGCTCTTGCCGATATCTGCGCTGAAGAAGGTGTAAAGCTTCAGCACGTCAAGCCTCACGGCGCCTTGTATAACATGGCGTCCAAGGATATTGGCATGGCAAAAGCCATTTGCCGCGGAATAATCGCCGTTGACCCCTCTCTGTATATGCTTGCTCCCGATTCCAGCTGTCTTGCCGGAGCCGCAAGGGAAATGGGGCTGCCTGTTGCCTGCGAGGTATTTGCCGACCGGGCTTACGAGGAAGACGGAAGTCTCGTGTCCAGGAAAAAGCCCGGTGCTGTCATAACCGATGCGGATATTGCCATTGAGAGAACTCTTAAAATGGTCTGCGAAGGTTCTGTGATATGTGCATCCGGAAAGGAAATCAAGCTTAATGCCGATTCTGTATGCATTCACGGAGATAATCCTTCAGCTATTGAATTTGCCGGAAAGATACGCAGCGCCCTGGAAGCAGAAGGCGTGATAATTGAAGATTTTTCGTCTTTTGCGGAACGCAGGACTTCCATTGATGAAAGCATTCAGGACATAGTCCTTCGCCATTCCGCGAGAGGTATGGATATTCTCAGGAAAGAGTTGGGAGAGAACTGCTTTGAGGCTGCCGCAGAGGCTTTGCTCGAGGGCCTCGGCCCTGTTCTCGTTCTGACCGGCTTTGATGTGGGCGGCGCCGCCGAGACCGACGGTCCTCCGGGTGCCTATGCCGTTTGCAAGGCTCTTAGGGCAGAAGGAATAGAACCCGTTATTGTGGCACCCGATATCTGCCGCGGTTTCTTTGAAGAGACCGGATTTATGGTGGAATACGTTTCAGTTGCCGATGAAAGACCCCGCTACGAAGGTATAATTGACATTTACAGGCCTTCAGCATTGCTCTCCATTGAATGCCTGGGACGCAACCGTAAGGGAACTTACCTGAATTTCCGCAACAAGGATATTTCATCCATTACCGCGAAGCTGGACAATCTCTTTGATCTTGCCCGGGCAAGAGGCATTGTCACCGTGGGCATCGGCGACGGCGGAAATGAGATCGGAATGGGCCAGATGCTGCCTGTTATTGAAGAAAAACTGGGAATTGCCGCCTGTGACGTTCCTTCTGATATTCTTCTTGTGGCCACCACCTCCAACTGGGGCGCTTACGGCCTTGCGGCCGCCATGGGGCACCCTGTACGCTGGAGTGACGTCAAGGCTTTTACTGAGCATATTGTCTCTGCGGGAGCCATTGACGGAGTCAGCAAACTTCCCCGGCCGACTGTAGACGGCTTCCCCGTAGAAACGGACCGCTCTATTGTTCTTTCCCTTGATTTAAAGGGATAAATATGATATTATCCTCTGGTGCGCTGGTGTGGCTCAGCTGGTAGAGCAGCTGATTCGTAATCAGCAGGTCACCGGTTCGAATCCGGTCACCAGCTCCAGAACAAAACCCTTGAAATTTCAGGAATTTCAAGGGTTTTTTGTTTGTTGCTAGACTAAAGAATGCGAAGCTCCAGATGATTTCAGACTGGAAAAAATTCAATCTTGATCGTTTTGGTGTATGGCGCGATATTGTTGGCTATGGCTAATTTAACCTTAAAAGGAACTTTACAGAAAGGTTAATGTGTGCTAATCTGTTGATGTTGTATAAAACAGGAGATACATATGAAGTGTTTTGAAGTTCAACAATCTGCATATCTTAGAACGATGCAACATGCCAATATCGGCAGTCGTGCCCAGGCAGGCGAACCGCATTTTTATTTTGCTGTGTATTTTTGATGTGTTGATATTCAACTATGCTTTTTGATGCGTAGTTGATTTTTTTTTAGTTAATACTCCGTTTTGATGTTGCGGAGATTAGCATATATATTATCAAGACCTGTAATATCAGGAAAAAGGAGACAAAATGAAAAAGATTCTTGCAATCCTTCTCGCGACAGCAATGGTATTTTCCTTCGCTGCTTGCGGAGCAAAGCAGACCGGTGACACCCCGGTTACTGAGACCCCGACAACCACAACGGAACCTATTCAAGTAAATGAAGCCGTGGAAGTGGCGTCCGGCAGATTTGTCAAGGGTGAAAATGGAAGATACCCTGTTCTGCAGTATGCTAAAGGCGCGGAACCCTCTAATCTGGACTGCACCGCAGAAACCAACGACGATGGCGCTATCGTTATGATTGGCTCTATTTATGAGCAGTTAGTTTATGCAGATGTTAATAATAACGTTCATCCCGAGCTTGCCGAAAGCTATGAAGTTAGCGATGATTCCAAGACTT